>JBLHKV010000299.1:0-4566 GCA_047618115.1 Halieaceae bacterium
AAGATTGGCCAAGATTTGCTGCGAGCAGCGCTGCCGGAGGCCAATGTCCGTGTCTCGCCTGGATTACAGCAGGCGGAACCCGAATTGCGTCTGCTACCAAACGACAGAGCGCTGGCAGAAATTGGTTGGAGCCGTGCAAACATGGGCGGTATCGTGCGCGCGCTGGGTGACGGTCTCTATGTCGGCGAACACTTTGACGGCGAGAAGCGGATGAATATCATTCTGCGCTCGCGCTCCTGGGATGATCCCGAGAGCCTGGCTTCTATGCCACTGGTTACGCCCACCGGCTCGGTTGTGCCACTCTCGCAACTGGTCGAAGTCCAGCGCACGGTTGGGCCCAGCCAACTGCATCGCATAGATCATCGGCGCACGGTGACCTTGAATGTAAGTCCTCCGGAAGACATGTCTTTGGAGCACGCACTGTCGGTTATCAAACAACAGGTCGAGCCCGCACTAAAGGCAGACTTACCCAGTGACGGCACCATCGTCTACGGCGGCAGCGCCAACGCACTCACCCGCGCTATCAAAAATATGGGGACAAATTTCGCTGTTGCGATGATTGTCTTGTTTCTATTGATGGCGGCATTGTTCCGCTCGCCCCGCGATAGCCTACTGGTGGTCATGGCAATGCCATTAGCCATGGTGGGAGGTGTCGTGGCCGTGCGCTTGCTGAATCTCGTGTCCTTCCAACCCCTGGATCTGCTGACGATGATTGGCTTCGTTATTCTGCTGGGCCTGGTGGTTAATAACGCAATCTTGCTGGTGCATCAAACCCGTTCTGCAGAGCGCGAGGGAGTTAGCCGCCACCACGCAGTGGAACAGGCATTACGGATGCGCCTGCGCCCTATTTTTATGAGCACCCTCACCAGTATTTTTGGCATGCTACCGCTGCTATTGATGCCGGGGACAGGATCGGTAATCTACCGTGGTCTGGCGGCGGTTATCGTCGGCGGTATGTGCTTTAGTACCGTGTTTACGCTGATCCTCCTGCCTTGCTTTCTGCGCATGGGTGAACCCACAAAAACATTGGTTAGCAGCGGCGAGCCGACACCGCAGCGCCCTTCGTTGCAATCGGTAGCCTGAACAAAATGACTAATACTACGCTGGAGAAAATCATGAAACTGCCTACCCTACTGGCTACCGTAGTGGTGCTCTCAACCACCCTGTCCAACTCCACCCTCGCGCAGGCACCCATCGCTGTCGTCGAAACAAGTGCCGCGGAGCAACGCCAACTCGCGCCTGAAATTTGGGTGCCGGGAACCGTTGTCGCCCGCTACGATGCGATGATCTCAGCAGAGGTAGAGGGTCGTCTTAACTGGGTTGCCGACATTGGTGACCGGGTCAGCCGGGGAGACTCACTCGCCACGATCGACGACCGCATGCTGCAACTACAGCGCAGTAACAACGAATCAGACATCAAGCGTATCGAATCTGAATTGGCCTACCAGGCCCGTCAAATCGACCGCCTGCAAGCATTGTCTGCACAGAACAACACATCCAAAGCCGAGCTCGATGCTGCGCAGTCGCGCCAGGAAATGCTTTCGCAAGATGCAACTGCCGCCCGCATCGCTCTGCGCACCACACTTCTCGCAATTGATAAGACCCGGGTTGCGGCTCCCTTCGGCGGAATAGTCGCCGTACGTGAAATGTCGCCAGGGGAATTTACCCGCGAGGGTCAACACCTGGTTCGACTGGTTAACACAGAATTGCTGGAGGTTAGCGCCCGGGCACCCTTATCCGTTAGTCGGCACACCCAAAACGGTGACTCGGTCCGTGTGAAAGGAGACTTCTCAGAGGCAGCTCATAAGCTGCGAGCCCTCATCCCGGTGGGTGACGTTCGCTCGCGAATGATTGAGGTCAGAGTAGACTTGACGCAAACCGGATGGGTGATAGGCGAAGCTGTGCAGATAGCCCTGCGCAACGGCGAGATATCTGAGTCCATTGCAGTGCCACGCGACGCTCTGGTGCTGCGCAACAACGGGGTAAGCGTCTTTACGGTTGATTCCGATGGCGTGGCCCACAAGGTCAGCGTGGTCACCGGCGCCGGCTCGGGTAGCTTCATAGGTGTTCGTGGTAGCCTGGAATCCGACACCCAGGTGGTTGTTCGGGGCGCAGAAAACCTCCGCGATGGACAGCAGGTCAAGGTGATCAAAAAAGAAGTTGCCGCCCTCTAGCGCCACTTGCCGTGCGGGCACCGTATCACCGGAGCCGTCCGCCAACTATACTGGGGTAAACCACTCGCTCGCGGTGTATCCATGGCCAAGAAAAAGTCGCAAGATAATTCAGCCGAATCGGAAGACACTTCACTTGATGGCACCCCACTGGGCAGTTTCATCGATGGCATGACTGATATTGCCGCATCGGCAATAAGAGTGGCCATAAATACCCGCGAAGTCGCCAGCGACGCCATCGAGCAGGCAACTGCCGCCGGTCAGCGCGTGGGCAAATCCATTGATCGCACACCAGATCAATTGCGCATAATGGCCGACGCCGGAGAGTCGTTACGCGACATGCGTGAGGTTGCCGGCTTGACGCTTGCGGATCTGAGTAGCGCCCTGCTGGTGCGCGACAAATCATTTCTCAAAGCAGTGGAGGACGGTCGTGAGGCGCTGTCGCTGGAATTGATTCTCCGCATGGCCTCGCTGTACGCGCGCAACGACCCCATTCCGTTTGCCACAAAATATATACGCACCTATCGTCCCCAGCTCTGGGAAACCCTTGAAGGGTGGGGGCTGGACAAGCTGCCCATCCAAATCGAAAGGGAGCGAGAGTTTCTTAACATCTATCGGTCTAAAGATGCTGCGCGACAGCTGTCAAACGAGGGCTTCGCTAAGGTACTAGGCTTTACCCAACAGGCTTTTGACCTGGCGCTTCATTTTGTCGCAGAGGAAGAGGCCGTCTCACTTGATACCGAAGACACAGCGGACAGCAAAACCACACCGGACGCCTAAATGAGGTTTATCCCACCGTTACCCGATTGGATCTGCCCAATGTCGGCAGCCGACGTATAGCCGGCGAGAATAAGAGCCTGCAGACACTCGGTAGCTAGATTTTCGGGCACCGCCAGCAACAATCCACCCGAGGTTTGTGGGTCGAATAACACCGCTGTTTCCAGCCGCCCCTCGAATGCATGCCAATTGTCGATCTGGGAGGCCGCTCTGGCGTTAGCCGCTTGCGCCGTACTGAACACACCCTGTCCAAAACACTCCAGTACTCCGGGAAGGACCGGCACCTCTGACAAATCTACTTCCGCACTCAGCGTACGGTCTCTCAGCATTTCCAGGAGGTGCCCCACCAAACCAAAGCCAGTGATGTCGGTTACAGCTGTCGCGTTGAATTCTCGAGCTACCTTGGCCGCTCCAGCATTACTCAGCAACATGATCGCCTCGGCGGCCGGTAACATCCGAGAGTTCAGCTTCAGCTGGCGATGCGCGGCGTGGAGCGCGCCCAGCCCCAGCGGCTTGGCAAGCAGTAATCGATCGCCTGGCCCTGCACCAGCTTTGGTGGTCAGGTCACGGCAAGATTGTCCGTTTACCACGAAACCGAGACTGAGCTCGCTACCCTCCAGAGAGTGGCCGCCCACCAAGGTGCAACCGGCACTGGCAAGCTCTACAGCTGCCCCTGTCATCAGCTGCAGCAGGTCTCGCTCCTGGACACTTTCACCGCCGTAGGGCAAGTGGACTATTGCCTGAGCCGAAAGGGGTTGAGCGCCCATGGCGTAAAGATCGCTTAAAGCGTGATTAACGGCAATTCGCCCCATCAGATAAGGGTCGTCCACCAGCTCCCTGAGGACATCCACACTTTGCACCAGAATCCCATCGGCCTCTAGATCAATCCGGGCGGCATCATCACCGGTCTCAGGCGCGGCAACCACCTCAGGATAGGTACCGGCCAGGCCTCCCAGCACTCGAGAAAGCATGTCGGCCGGCAATTTGCCACCACAGCCACCACAGCGCATGTCAAACGCTGCCGCGTCGGCGCTATTACCAGGGACTGCGTTAGCTGCAGAATCCATATCGCGAGTCGGAAGCTCTTCAAATCTTCTTATGAAGGTTCGGTCGATCCGGTCCTTCAGGCGCCACACCCATCTACCCCGGAATCCGATACCACGCCAATCTCCCACTGCCGAGCCGTCGCCGGTAGACAGCAGGGAGAGAAACCCAGACTGCGGTTTGAAGGGTTTCAAGGCCTCATCCAATAAGTATCGCCGCAGATTTTCTGCGAGAACCGGCCCCTGCCGTACCGCATACACTCCCGCCTTCGGTCGCGGTGCATGCTGCAGACTGGCGATGTCGCCGGCGGCAAAAACATTATGGTGAGATACCGACTGCAGATATTTGTTAACCGAAATAAACCCCCGCTCATCACAGTCCAGGCCCGCATCGCCCGGCCAGCCGGCTGCGGAAGCAGCGGTACACCAGAACACATGGGCATAATGTCTTTCCTTTCCAGAACTGGAAGCAAGCAACACAGCATCGCCCTGCCGACGCACGTCGACCACTCTGAACCCAGTGACGATCGTTACACCAAAACCGACTAACGCCGCCATCGCACGCCGTCGTGCCG
>JBLHKV010000300.1:0-4565 GCA_047618115.1 Halieaceae bacterium
CTGACTGCTTGTGGAAATTACCTTCGAAATTCGATTGGTTCGGGCTTTGGCAGACCGGCGAACGACAGGAACTGATGGATACCGCTACCTTGGAAAAAATGCTCTACGACCGATTTTTGATAGACCACAGGCCCGTGCTGTTGGTGGCAGTAGGGCCTTTCCGAGACAGTTATAGAGAGCTTCGACGCTACTTTATTACCCCGGGGGACTGGCCGTTGGCAGCGATGGTAGAAATTTGAACCCTCTGCGCCCCTGCAAGCCACCGCTGTGAATGGCAACAATAGAACCGCCTGCTGCGTAGCGACCCAACGCAATATCCGACAACAACCCAAACATCAGCTTCCCGGTATAGACCGGGTCCAGAGGGATATTGGTGCGGTCGGTGAAGTCACCAAGAAAGCGGCGTAGCTCACTGTTGACCTGGGCATAACCCCCACCGTGATAATCTCCAACGACGTGCCAGGGTAAACTCGCGCGGGCATTCATTTCCTGCAATCGTTCGACAACCCCACGCTCGATACTCCCGCCATCGCGCAAAACGGAATAACCAACCAACGGAAATTGCCCGGTAGCGATCAAACCACTGAGCATCGTCCCGGTTCCACAGGCACAGGCCACCAGGTCTGGTACCGCGGTACCGTTAACCAACAGTGGTGCGATCTCCTGGCAACCCGCTGCTCCGGCGATATTAGCACCACCCTCGGGCACTAGATGGGCATGAGGGTAGCGCTGTTGAATTTTGTTCAAATAGTCAGGGCTATTGCGCTGCCGGTATTCAGCTCTACTCACAAACTCCAGCCTCATTCCCCACGCTTGGGCATCGGCAAGCGTTGGATTTAACGATATCGTTGGCTCACCGCGCACTATGCCAATCGTCTCCAACGCTTCTCTCCTACCCAGCGCCGCCAACGCGTGCAAGTGGTTAGACCACGCTCCGCCAAAACTCAAAATGCAGCGTTTACCCAAAGTCCTCGCCGCTTCGAGATTGTGGGCTAGCTTGAACAGTTTGTTGCCGCCAACTTCAGGATCCAGGGTATCCAGACGAGCCATTGAAAGCGCTATAGGGTAGTCGATACCAAAGCTTCCCAAATCGATAGGTTCAAGCAACCCCGGGACCAGGTCGGGAGGGAAATTCACGTGCCGCTACAGAGATAACCGGATACACGCGTCTTTAACTCCGGTAAAACCTCCAGCTCAAACCACGGGTTGCGCCGCAACCAGATATTGTTGCGAGGACTGGGATGGGGAAGTGGCAACAAATGAGCCGGCAACTCTCGCCAGGATCGTACCGTTTCAGTCAGTGTTACCGCCTGCTTACCCAGGTAGTATTTCTGAGCATAGGAGCCAATCAATATGGTCAGCTGCACAGACGGTAAGAGGCTGAGAATCTGTTGATGCCAGGCGGGGGCACATTCAGGGCGCGGCGGTAAATCACCAGACTTACCTTTGCCGGGATAACAAAAACCCATCGGTATAATCGCGACTACGTCCGGATCGTAAAAGGTTTCCTTGCTTACACCCAGCCAGAATCTGAGACGGTCCCCACTGGGGTCATCCCACGGGACGCCGGACTCGTGCACGCGCGTGCCGGGCGCCTGGCCAATCAGTAGCACAGTAGCGCTGCTCCCAGCAGACACGATTGGTCGTGGCGCCAATGGCAAAGCGTCTTCGCACAGCCGGCAGGCGCGCACCTCGTCCAATAAGTCTTTCAGATCCAGTTTTGTTTCCATGCCCTCATCTTATCGTAATTATGGGGCAACTGGTCGCGAATCGGGGCGTGCGGGAGAACCAAACCGAAAAACCAACGTCTTCAAGTATGCAGGCGAGAAAAAACTCACCTGCTACCCCAACTCCTAAAAGGATATACACCATGACTATTCAAACAAAATTAATTCAGGCAATCGCTCTCGGAACTACTCTGGTGGCGCTAAATTCATACGCCACGCCGCAGAAGGACGATACCAACGCGCTCAGCATCCAGTACAGTCAGAGTGAACTCGCAGACAGCAGCGGTCAAGAGTCTCTCTATCAGCGACTGGATGAAGCTGTTCACTCAGTATGTGGGTCGTCTCATTTTTCTCTGGCTCGATCACTTCACCAGCCCCGCGATAACGGGCAATGCTACCGCAGGGCCATGAACAAGGCGCTGGATTCAATAGGCAGCAATGCGCTGATTGAGTTGCACAATAGCTAGAGGTGATTCTGACGCGTATTGGCGTCGTAACCACCGTCGACAAACAGCAGAGATCCAGACACATAACTCGCCGCTGAGCTGAGTAAAAAAACAACACAATCGGCGATCTCTTCTGGCTGGGCTGCACGATGAATTGGGGTAGCATCGAGCAGTCCTTGCATTATCGGCCCGTACTCTGCGCTGGCAAACAGTGGAGCGGTCATGGGCGTCAATACTGGGCCCGGCGCCACTGCATTGAGTCGTATGCCATCTCGGCCATAGGACATTGCATTGCGCTGCATCCAAAAGATTAATGCTCGCTTGGAAAGCATGTAGTGAGTACCGTCGGCAACTCCCGCTGCGGCAGCCAACGTTGTGGCTTCGTCATCTTCGAGCAAACTGACGACAAACTCTTCACCACCCACCTCCATCGCAGCAGAGTTGGATGCCAGTAGCACCACGCTGCCTTGTTTTTGGGCCAGTGCAGTACGAAGACCCGCCACCATGTCTACTGTTCCATAATAATTTACGGCGGTGATAATAGGTCCGGGCGCTACACCTCCGGCTATGCCGGCCACCGGTACAAAACCATCTAAACCATCCGGCGCCCTCTCCAGCACACCGGCGATGGCCTGCTGTCGCCCCTCTCGGGTAGACAGGTCTGCCATGATGTCCGCATCCTTGATGTCGATGTTGATCGTGGTATGACCCTGTTCCACCATTGTTGCGATCAGCGCGGCGCCGATTCCTGAAGCACCTCCAGTAACAGCATATAGTCCCATTTGCTCGAGCCTCTGCTTAATTTATGAGTAAGTGGTTCACTATTTAAGCATCTTTGCCGACCATTACCTCGTTGGCGAGTCTGATTCTTGCAATTCCCTCCGTGCAGTACACATACTTACGTCATACACGGTGCCTTTGGCGATACTCGGGCACCTACAAGCCCCCTTGCCGATTGGTGACGACACGAGGTAAAGCATGTTAAACCGAACTGGAACAGTTGGGATGTACCTGGTAGGTCTATTGCTATTGCTATTGCTCGGCACGACAACGGTATCGGCCGCAAAACCAAATATCATTGTTATGGTAGCCGACGACCTCGGTTGGTCTGATGTGGGCTTTCACGGGGGTACCGATATAGATACCCCTTCACTGGATCGTCTCGCCGCCGAGGGCGTTCAACTTGACCGGTTCTACACAACGCCAATATGTTCCCCCACACGCGCTGCATTGATGACCGGGCGAGATCCCATACGCCTGGGCGTAGCCTATGGGGTAATTATGGCCTGGCACAATTTTGGGGTTCACCCGGACGAACATTTTATGCCGCAAAGTTTTCAATCCGCCGGCTATAACACGGCGATGGTCGGCAAGTGGCATCTGGGACATGCGCTGCAGGCTTACCACCCAAATTCGCGTGGCTTCGATCACTTCTATGGACACCTGCATACTGAGGTTGGATATTTTCCTCCCTTCGCAAATCAAAAGGGCAAGGACTTTCAGATCAATGGC
Source organism: Halieaceae bacterium (assembly GCA_047618115.1). Taxonomy (GTDB): domain Bacteria; phylum Pseudomonadota; class Gammaproteobacteria; order Pseudomonadales; family Halieaceae; genus CALJGI01. The sequence goes on from JBLHKV010000300.1 coordinate 3,686, forward strand.
GTTACCGCCGACACCGATGGCTACGAAACCTATGTGCTCGCAGATGAAGTCTCCCGTTATATCCAAGAGCGCGACACAGAAAAGCCGTTCTTCCTCTACATGCCTTTCATTGCACCACACACACCGCTGGCCGCCCCCCATGACCTGATGGAGAAGTACGCAGGCCTCACCGATAACCGCAAACAGGCGAGGAGCACGCACACCGACGACAGTCGAACCATGCGTAAGCTTATGCTGCGGCCCAGTGCCAGACCCGCCTACGCAGCCGTTACCGATGCTATGGACCAGGCCATTGGCCAGGTTCTGGATACCCTCGACACGGAGGGAATTGCAGACAACACCATCGTGTTGTTTTTCAGCGACAATGGGGGAGCGGCGTACGCGACTGGAGGAGCTGATAATGTACCTCTGAGAGGTGGCAAGGGGGAGACCTGGGAAGGTGGGATCCGTGTAGTTTCAGCCATGCGCTGGCCCAAAAAACTTGCAGCCGGGCAAAAAATCGACAACATCATGACCGTGATGGATGTGTTCCCTACCTTGGCCGCAGCCGCGGGTATCGAGCCACAAAACAAAAAATTTAAGCTGGATGGGAAAAACATGTGGCCTGCTATCGCCGACGGCCAGTCTATCCCACGCAAGGACTTCATTTATTTCGTTTCTGAAACGCCCATACGCGGGTCATTTATGCTCACGGTGTTTAATGAGGAGTGGAAGCTGGTACAGGAGGTTGAGCAGGGTTTACTCTCAGCAACGGTCACAAACTACTTATTTAAAATAAATGAGGACCCAAACGAGTACAACAATCTGGCAAGCCAATATCCTGATGTGGTCGCCGCGTTATCGGAAAAAATGCACTACCGCCGCACGCTGTACCCTGTAG
>JBLHKV010000301.1:0-4553 GCA_047618115.1 Halieaceae bacterium
CATACTTGAGCGTGCGCGCGCGCAGGTGATTCAGCTCATCAATTAGCTGGGCTTTACTCTTGTCTGTATCTTGCTTGCTCACGGGGAATTCTTATCGCTCCAGTGATAACAAAAGCTAGTCTAGTATCGTTTACTGCTTATGTACATGTCAGCTCTGTATGTCTCCAACAGCCCTGACGACCAGCTGACTGCACCCAGTTAAGCTCAGTACCCCGGAGCCATCCAGATGGATGGACAGTACTAACAACTGCATGCTGAACCGTCTATAATCGAGGCCTCACTGTAGTTAAAAGCCCTGGTTGGTACCTGGGAAGCGCTGATCGAGAACCGGGTTGACCTCATCATCGGCGGCGTGGACCATCTGCCAAAAGACCTAGTTACAGAGGACGTGGCGGCAGGAAGACTGGTAAGGTTGACTCTGGAGGAGCGCTTACGCGCCAACTCTACGCTAATCAACCTGTATCAATCGATGCACCCAATTCAACGAATATACTAATTTGCTACGGCTTGACGAGAGGTTTCTCGATAGCATATTGCTGCTCGAAAATTTTCAGCGTAACAGGCTCGGAAAAAAGAAACCCCTGAAAAATATCGCAACCCAACGCCCCGAGTAGATCCGCAGTTTCTGCGTTCTCTACCCCCTCGGCAACTACGCGCATAGAAAAATTGTGTGCCAAGTCAATAACCGCTTTCACAATCGCGTAATCTTTTTTGGAAGTTCGCATTGGGATGACGAAACACATATCAATTTTTATCTCATCCGCAGGTAGGTCTCGAAAATAATTCAGCGACGAAAACCCAGTCCCAAAATCGTCGATAGAAACTTTAACCCCAAGCTCCCGCAACTGCGCAAGTTGTTCGAGCATGCCAGTCTGATTCGCCACCATGATGCTCTCAGTTACCTCAATCACCAACCTCGAAGGTTTAACCTGATAAATATCCAATGCGTCATTTATGACGGAGATTATTTCGTTATCTAGTAGCAAAGGGGGAGGCACATTAACCGAAATAGCTAGCTCCTCTGGCCAAAGAGCTAGCCTCGAAACCGCTGTTTTTATCACCCACCAGGTTATAGGCCTAATAACTGTGTGTCGCTCAGCTACCTTAATAAATTGCTCCGGGGGGATGATTTTTTGTTCTTTAGTGTGCCATCTTATGAGCGCTTCAGCCCCCAGCAGGGTGCGGAAACCCGCATGAATTTTGGCCTGGTAATACAACTCAAATTCACCTCGCTCCACAGCGGATTCTAACCGTCTGACCAGCTTCAGCTCGTCGATGTTCCCGCTTCCTAGCGAAGGGTCATACACCTCGAACAGCCTGGAGGCACGCCTGGCATGAGCGAGCGCCTTACTCGCCTGCCGCATAGCGGCGCCCATGTTCGGATTTACTCCATCCAAAGCCGCAAACCCGACATTAACCTCCAAAACAATCGGCTCGCCAAGCAACTCAAATGGAAGTTCGAACAAGCGAGAAAGCTTTGACGCCGCCAGTTCGAGTTCAGCACGACTACTAATACCGTTTAAGACGAGACTAAAGCGGTTGTTTTCCAATTCGGCTGCTTCATCACCAGCCCGACCCCAGCTCCGAAGTCTTTGGTAAAATTCATCCCGAATATTTCTGAACAAAACCTCGCCGTGAATATCCTGCAAGTCGTTGGCGTCACCCAATTCAACAAGCCCGAATGTACTATCAGATAGTGCAAACATCAGATAAAAAATTCCTGACTATTAATTCCATATGTACCGGGAAGTAGCTCTCGAGCTATCCAGCGCTCACCATCCAAGCCCACTTGCTGTCTAGCCAGCTCGACGACCTCGAGGTGCTCCTTTCTCTCTTTATCCTTGTCGAGCACAACAACGATCTCAGGCTTGAGTCGGCGCATCTCATTCTGCCTAATGACAATAGCAACCTCAGCAGTGTTAAGTTCGACAATCACGCCAGTGGGAAACAAACCGATAGCTTGAATAAATTGTTCCACCAAAGAAGTCTGGAATAACTCCCCTTGTCGATCCATAAGTTCTTGCGCCGCCTCGTGCGAGGTTCTCGCGGGGGCGTACGCTCTGGCGGACACCATCGCGTCGTAGGCATCAACCAAACCGGCAATTTTAGCCAATAAAGGAATTTGTGAGCCTTCCAGTCCCCGCGGATACCCGGAGCCATCTACCCGCTCGTGATGATTCTCGATGATCGACAGTATCTCAAAGTCGACATGCTGGGAATCTGCAACCATTTCAGCACCCATCACAGTGTGCCGTTCAATGATCATTCGCTGCTTTTCATCGAGACTCTCTCGCTGATCCAAAAGTTTCTGTGGAAGTTCCGTCATACCGACATCGCACATCGCACATCCAACAGCCAGCTTTTCGAGTTCCTGTCGATGAAGTCCAATTTGGCGACCGAGAATGACTCCCCACAAAGCCATGGAAATACCGTGTTGGTAACGATAGTCGCCGCTGTCCTTGAGTCGCAGTAGCGCTGCTACGGCTTCCTGATTACGAAAAATACCCTCAATCAGAGGACTAACTGCTTCTTGCACAGCTGAAATGTCGGCATGCCGACCACCACGGAGACTCTCAAATACCTTGCTGAGCGAGTCCGAAGCGCTTTCAAAAGAAACTCGAGCAGCCTGAAAATCGGCCTTGAGCTCCAATATGCCACCCCGCTTCTCCTTCTCCTCGGAAGAGTCGAGAACCAGAAACCGCGCCCCGCCAGTGTAGTCGCTATCGACGAAAACATGTTCGACAAACTGGGCAACTTGATCTACATCCGCGGCGTCGCGAATGACAAAACCCTGAATAGCAAAAGGTGTGTCCAGCCAGGGTCGGTCCAACTCAGCGACGAACATGCCGGGCTTCAAGTTGAGAGACTGCACTTTTACCAAACGCATTACCTACACCACCAATTAACACAGTAGGTGGAGGCTAGTCAGTGCCCCATCCAAAGTCAATGAAACTATAGTGCCGGCGCCAGTGCCTGCGCAGGCAAATGAAATCCGCGTGACAGCCCGAGGCTACCGCTACTTTCACCAGCGCGTATGCAATTTGCACTATACTCGACGGTGGGGCGATCAAAAACTCCAGTTTACAGGCGGGAACACAATGGACAAAGATCTCCGAGCAGGCATTCACAATGCGGTGCAGGCCCTTCGCGAACAGGCGGTAGGCGACCTCTCAGAGCTGGTCAGCATGGACAGCACACTCGGGTCCGAGCAAGCAGCCCAATCCCAAGTGCGGAATACATACAGCAAACTGGGCCTCGAAGTAGACGAGGTGAAGATTGATCTGGACGCGTTGCGAACTCGTCCCGGGTTTTCTCCACCTCTAATCGATGACACCACGGGACGCATTAATATTGTCGGCCGTCACCATCCACAAGGAACTCACAAAGGCAGGTCCTTAATCTTAAATGGCCACATAGATGTCGTCCCGGCCGAACAGTTATCCATGTGGACCCGCCCGCCATTCGAGCCTTGGGTGGATGGCGACTGGCTATATGGCCGTGGCAGCGGCGACATGAAGGCGGGCATTGTATCCAACTACATGGCAATTCAGGCCCTCAAAAATCTAGGCTACCAACCCGCAGCTGCGGTCACCTTGCAGTCGGTTATCGAGGAAGAGTGCACTGGAAATGGCGCATTGGCCTGCCTTGAAGCGGGCTACCGCGCCGATGCTGCTATTATCACCGAGCCCGAAGACTTGCATATGATGTCCGGACAACTGGGCGTGATGTGGCTGCAGGTAGAGGTCAGTGGTAAGCCCGCGCATGTACTCAATACGTCAGCCGGTATCAACGCGATCGAAGCAGCCTATGCAATTTTCGCGGGCCTGCGTCATATCGAGAAGCTCTGGAACCAGCCGGAGAACCGGCACCCCGCTTACGAGCACCACGCGCACCCCATCAACTTCAATCTGGGCAAAATATCCGGAGGCGAATGGGCATCCTCTGTGCCTAGTCACTGCGTGACGGATATCCGCGTCGGTTTCTATCCGGACATGAAATTGGAAGACGTGAAGAAGGCCCTTGAAATTCGCATTGGCGAAGTCGCCGCCAGCCACCCCTCCTGCAATGGGGCCAAAGTGCAAATTCACTACCGGGGATTCCAGGCAGAAGGCTTTACCATAGACGAATCCGAACCCGTATTTTCTGAGCTGGGCAGGGCCCACAAGGATGTACTGGGATACGACTGCCCCTCATTCAACTCCACCGCGACTACCGATGCGCGATTCTTCCATATTTACGGTGGGATTCCCGCAACCTGCTATGGGCCAATAGCGGAAAATATTCACGGCATTGATGAACGCGTATCAATTCAGAGCATGATGCAGGTCATCGAGGTCCTTGCTGTGTTTATCTCGAGGTGGTGTGGCCTGGAATCCCTATAGTGTATAGCTGCCGCTCACCGGTATACACTGTCTACTCGACCTAACGCTAGGAAAACACCCCATGAAAGATGAAACTCTTGCCATCCACCACGGCTATGAAACAGATCCAACCACTAAAGCGGCGACAACTCCGATTTATCAGACCGTGGCCTATGAGTTTGACAACGCCCA
>JBLHKV010000302.1:0-4523 GCA_047618115.1 Halieaceae bacterium
ATGCTGGAAATCAGCGCCCGCACCGGAGAACTGACCAATGGCACCCTGATCGACAACGCCGACAGCATCGCCTACGCAGCTCTCTACCCGAACTAGACCGCGCTATAGCTATCACCACATCCAGCTGAAATGCTCGATACCCACGGTGCCGTTAATACGCAGGCTATGCGGTGCCAACACTTGAAACAGCGCTCCTGAAACACCATGGGCCAGCGCTTGCGGGAGAATCGTTCGGTATGTGAGATAGATGTATGCCCAGATAGGCCCCATCCACAGGGTAGTGATCATCAAGGCGAAATTTGGAGCGTGAACCAGCGCAAAGATCGCGCCCGCTGAAAGAGCTGCCAACAACTGATGTCGGCTTGTATTCGCACCCTGAATATTCCCCAGTGATCGCACTATCAAAGCCGCCAAAACAGGCCCCAAAATCAGTTGTTGAATCAAGCCCCAAAAAGGGTAGGCAAATAGGCTTCTAGCCAGTACTAAGCTGTCGAATTCGATCCCGGGAGCAACAAAATAAATAGTGATAATAAGGATGATTGGCGGAGTGCTGTATAGCGCGGTATCTCTCCAGGCATTTGCACTACCTAATCGCACGCCTGAGTTTTCCCGCCATGTTCCAGTACCGCTAGCCACGGCACAAATTACTGCGAGCAGCAGGCCGATTGCGAGAATAGCAAAAGCAGGAGTTGATTCCACGGTCGTCAATAACCACAGAAATACACTCAGCACTAACACCGCGACCAACAACAACCGCGCTTCAAATCGCGGCGCCCTGTCCTTCGCGCGAATATACACGACAATCAGTACAAGCAGCGTAAGCAGGGCCGCAGTGCACAGAAGTGTACGATAGGGGGCGAAAGGGTTGTGCGCATCCAGATGATGGTGGGAATCGACACTGGAGTTAAGCGTCACCGGCCTTGGGAAAAAAATCGCCCTGGGCTGCAATCTCAACACCTCCGCTCGCAGCCAGGCGCTACTTGGAGGCAATCGCCAGGCGGTGTCGTCGATAACCACCCGGGGTAAAGGCGACGCCTTCAAGCGGCCCAGTTGCTCAGGCCAGGAGCCACTCAACATATCCATTACCATGGGCTCACCAATTTCAGGTCCGGGGCGAGTAGCTGATGAACCACTGCTTACGGGTTCCAGCTTTACCCAGTCGAGTTGGATGCGAGTGCCTCGCTTCTGGGTCGGATCCAAGCGAAGACCAGTCACCCGCTGATCGGCGCCTCCCCAACGCAGTTGATGGTCCCCGGCGGGCGGGTGCCTCCTATCCACCGACAGCAGCAGTGGCTCGCTTACCATATCCACATTGAGAACTTGCCACCCAGCGATGAGCGGAAACAAATTCTTGGTGCCGTGAGCATTGAAGCCGTCACCTGTCAGGTAGTGAACAACCTGTAACTGGGTAGCCTCACTGCTGTGGATACGAAAGCTGAGCTGACTGTATATCGAAGCGTCGATAGTCCGGCCGCGCAGATTCAGTGAGAGGTAGGTATCATCTTCACCTGCCACAAAACGGACCACACCCTGCCCCACCTGCAAATTCTCAATCCCATTTCTGGTTTCTCGGTGAATATCTCCCAGTGTGTTCATTGGCCAGTGATAAGGTGTTTTTGACTCGCGCTGCAGAGCCAGATCGAAGTAAGCGCGTTGCTCAAAGAAATAATCTTGCAGCGCCAAACACAGCATACACATCACAACCGCGGAAACGCAGTAGAACAGGCCTATAGGTAGGACCTGCCTATAGGGTGATGGAGTCGCCATTGGCTCCGGCCATGCGCATTGCCAATTCAAAGTTCTGGTCGGAAATATTTTCGCCACAGAGTACTACCACCACGTTCTTACCCTGGAACTTCAGACTCTCCTTAAGCATACCTGCTACTGCAACGCCCGCGGCGCCTTCGATAACAAAGCCGTGGTGACGCTTTACCAGCTCCATTGCGTTGGCAATCTCCACCTCTGCAACAGTAACTGTGTCTGTAACTACCGCCTCGCACAAGGGAAGGGTTATCGACCCCTCATCAACGCCGCCTGCGGTACCATCGGACAGCGTACTGGTTTCAGCCACCTCAATAACTTTTCCAGCTCTGATACAAGCCAACATACTGGTAGCATTCTCGGGCCAGCAGCCAACTATAATTGTACCCGGCTTATGGCACTGCAAATGAGCACCGATTCCACTTATCAGGCCGCCCCCGCCAACGCTGGCGAAAACAGCCTTCAACTCGGGAAGCTGATCTAACAATTCGTGCGCAATGGTACCCTGACCAGCGATGACATCGACGTGGTTATACGGACTAAGATAGGTAATATTCTTGTCCCTGGCCACTCGCGAGGCTTCTCTCTCAGCGTTTTCACCACCACCTTCAATCTTAATCAGCGTGGCGCCGCCGTCAGCTATTTTTACTTCCTTGGCACTACTGATCGAGGTAGGCACAAACACGCTGACAGCCACACCCTGCGCCCTTGCTGCGGTCGCCGTAGCGGCTCCATGATTGCCCGAACTGGCGGTGATGACTCCCCGTGACCTGTCATCGGCGCCGAGATTTAACAGGGCACTGGTTGCGCCTCGAATTTTGAAGCTACCGGTTGTCTGCAAGTTCTCGCACTTAAGATACACGTTACAACCACTGAGCTTCGAAAGAGCAACCGAGTGTAGCAGCGGCGTCTTTTGCACACCGCTGTCGGAGTAAAATGGCTTGCTAAGCAGCGCCAAAATTTTATTGTCGACCTCGACCACGTTAACAGACATCGGGCACTCTCCTATAGCAAATCAATTTACTGTCTTATTCGTCTGGACCACGGGTGGAGATCTGCTCGATCACCGTGGGCGAACCAGCACATGCAGACAGGGCCAGAATCAGACAGAGAGGCGCGATATTTTTGGCCATAGCTATTTCCTCTCCGGTTCAGGTTCGGTTTCTCGGCTACCTGAAAATATTAGTCCATTTGACCGACTCTTCAGCTCCAACAACAGCGGCCTGAGCTCGCATAACTGTGGGGATTGATGGCAAAGGACATATCTGCTGACTGCTGAAATATGAGTTTAGTTCATCACGCAGTGGAAGAGAATCGTTTCACCAAAGGCCATCGATTGGATCACCCACCAGAATTCCAATGCCCAGTACAAAAGAAGCGTGAGCGCGCCTCATTGAATTACCGATAGGGCGAGCTGAAGTAGTTCATTCATATTATTCTTTCCAACCCTGCTGCTACCGTGAACCTAAGTCTCCGAATAGCTGGCTAACGGAGCGGAATTAGATCTTGAAAGCGAACCTCCGAAGCTGCTAGGGTCTCCATTCGCTAGAGACAACTTGAAAGAAGAAATGCCCCACTATCCGGATTCCCATCATGCGTCGGCGGCAAAACTGCTTCCCGAATACCCGTGTCTCCGAGGCCAGCAACGCTTTTCTGTCTGTGTAATAGGCGCTGGCTATACTGGTATCAGTGCGGCGTTGCATCTGTCTCAGATGGGCCATAGCGTGGCGCTCGTCGAATCCGAACGGGTGGGCTGGGGAGCGTCTGGGCGCAATGGTGGGCAACTCGGGTACGGCATGTCCGACCTGCTCCCGGACCTGATTCAAAAATGTGGCGAAGAGAACGCTCGGAAATTTTGGGATATATCCGTCGAATCTGTGAACCTATTTCACGAGCTATCCAATAATTACAACATCGATAGCGATTTCAAATCCGGCAATATGGCCTGCGCCACCTCTGCAAGGGATTACGATTCTCTCCGCAGCCACGCTGATATAGTGGATGGGTATGGGCAGCAAATTTACCAACAACTGGATCGCCCAGCGACGCTAGACATGTCTGGAAGCCCTAGCTATCACGGCGCTATTCTGTCCCGGCACGCAGGCCACATCAACCCATTAAAGTATGCCCTGGGACTCGCCGGCGCCGCGGACTCAGCGGGTGTATCCATATTCGAAAATAGCACTGTCACCTCAATAGATATGTCCCAACCGGTGACCGTGAACACCACAAACGGCAGCGTGATAGCTGACTATGCTGTGCTGGCTTGTAACGGCCATATAGGAAAGCTCAATACTTCCCTGGCCGCCCGCATTCTTCCCATCGACAATTACCAGGCAGCCACCGAGGTCCTCGATGGAGATGTCATAGACACTCTCATCAAAGGTGGCACGTGTATTTGGGATACCAGCAAGAGCGTACACTATTTCAGACTCACGCCCGATAATAGACTCGTCATGGGATGTGGCATTGGGATTCCAGATCACCCACCACGCAATCTCGAAAGAGAATGCCGAAAACACATTGCAATGGTCTATCCCCAGCTCAAGGGCGTAAAACTGGATTACATATGGGGTGGCACTCTGGGCGGCACACGCAATCACCTCCCCGATATGGGCCGACTCGCTCCAAATGTTCTCTACTCGCAGGGATATACCGGGCATGGCGTTGGCATGGCACCGTTGGCAGGCAAGTATATAGCGAGAGCCATCGATGGTGAGTCGCGAGAGTTCGAGCTCTTGTCACAAGTGACACATAAAAAG
>JBLHKV010000303.1:0-4482 GCA_047618115.1 Halieaceae bacterium
CGCTGCTGAACGCGGCAAGCCGATCGTGGTTTTGAAGACGGGTCGCTCGGAGGCCGGGGCCCGGATTGCGCTGAGTCATACGGCCACGCTGGCCGGCGGAGCAGAACTCTACGACAGCCTGTTTGATCGCTTGGGCGTGGTTCAGGTTCGCGATCTGGAGACCTTTTTGGAGGCGCTGCGACTGTTGTCTGTTCATGGCCGTATGCGCGGTCCCCGCATAGCCTCGATGAGCTGCTCGGGTGGAGAGGCGTCGCTGCTGGCCGATCTCGCGCAGGACACCTGCCTGGAGTTTCCAGACATCACTCCCGATCAGCGTGTTGCCTTGAAAGAAACCCTCAACGACTATGTCGTTATCAGCAACCCGCTGGATTATCACACCTTCATCTGGGGTGACTGGGCGCGGATGCAGCAGACCTTCACCGCGATGCTTGCCGGCAACTACGATCTGACCCTGCTGCTGCTGGATTTTCCCACCCTGAAAGAGGGCGAAGTGAACGAATGGGCGCTGGCCGGCGAGGCCTTTGCCGCGGCCTGTGAGGAGACCGGACAAGCTGGGGCCGTGGTCAGTAGTCTCGCCGAAAGTATGCCTGTCGCAGTGCGGGAAAGCCTGTTGGCGCGCTCGGTTGTGCCGATGCTGGGTACCCAGCAGGCGGTTGCTGTCATAGCTGCTTGTGCTGCGGCAAGAGAGATTGTCCAGCCTGTGCCAATTATTCCAGCTGAGAGTCAGCCAAATCCCGAGCGTAAAAGCATCAGTGAACACGCCGCTAAAGAACTGCTTGGCGAATACGGTCTGTCAGCTGCGGGCGCGGTCCTGGTGTCTGAGTTGGATTCCGCAGTGGCAGCGGCCGACAAAATTGGTTACCCCGTGGTGCTGAAGGCCAGTGTAGAAGGTTTGAGTCACAAGACCGAGGTCGGTGGCGTAGTGCTTAATGTCGAAAACGCAGAGCAAGTGCGTGAACACGGGCGGCGATTGCTGGCTCTGGGCGGTGATTTACTGGTCGAGAAAATGCTCTCTGCCGGGGTTGCTGAGCTGCTCTTGGGCATCAGTCACGATTCGCAATTTGGCCACTACCTGGTCATTGGCTGTGGCGGCACGCTGGTAGAGCTGATTGCAGATTCACAGCTACTACTGCTTCCGGCTTCCGATCGGCAAATTCGCGAGGCGCTGGGTCGGTTGCGCATGGCAAAGCTGTTGCAAGGCTATCGTGGTGCTCCGGCAGCCGATATCGACGCTATAGTACGCAGCGCCCAGGGCTTGGCTGCATTGGTGGCGGATCAACGTGATACCCTGCTGGAAGTCGATATTAATCCACTGATTGTAGGTGCCCAGGGCAGCGGCGCGATGGTTGCCGACGCTCTTATTGTTTATCGAAGCTAATACAAACCAAGGAGTATGCAACCATGTCCAATCCGGTCAAGACCCGCACAGATGGCGGAATTCTGGAAGTCACCCTGGATCGTCCCAAGGCCAATGCTATCGACGCTGCCACTAGTCGCGAAATGGGTCGGGTATTTGCCGAGTTCCGCGACGACCCGGCCTTACGCGTTGCGATAGTTACCGGCGGCGGCGATCGCTTCTTCAGCGCTGGCTGGGATCTTAAGTCTGCCGCAGATGGCGAGTCGGTGGAATCAGATTACGGTGTGGGCGGCTTTGCGGGCCTGCAGGAATTGCCGAATATGAACAAGCCGGTTATCGCCGCTGTTAACGGCATCGCCTGTGGGGGCGGTTTTGAATTGGCTATTTCCTGCGACATGATTCTTGCCTCTGATAAGGCGAGCTTTGCGTTACCGGAAATTACCGCTGGGACCCTCGCCGATGCCGCGACGATTAAATTGCCCAAGCGTATTCCCTATCATGTGGCAATGGACTTGCTCCTCACCGGTCGCTGGTTTGAACCCGCTGAGGCTCACCACTGGGGGATTGTTAACGAGATTGTGCCCCACGACAGTCTCATGGATCGCGCCTGGGAGTTGGCGCGTTTGCTTGCGGGCGGTCCACCTCTGGTTTATGCCTGCATCAAGGAGACGGTGCGGATGACTGAGAACGTCTCTACTCAGGAGGCGTTCAATATGTTGCACGAATCTAAAATACCCACGATGCGCGCGCTATACGATAGCGATGATCAAAAGGAGGGCGCCCGGGCCTTTGCGGAAAAGCGGGATCCGGTCTGGAAGGGCCGGTGATATTTTCCCGGTGACTACCCCGACACCCGTTATCCGAGACACGCCGTACCGATGCGTCGGACCGTCCCATCCATGGGGGCTCGACTGCCGCGTCCATGCGGCAGATGGTCCCGGATAACGGGTGTCGGGGTAGCCACCTCGCTTTTGGATGTTCTACATCGTCCGGCCCTGTATTAGCACCTCAGCTCCCTGTTCTTCCGGTTCATCGTCGGTCATCTCCGCCGGGAATCCCTCACCCAATACCTTTACATCACAGGCATCTTCCAGCCTACGAATAATATTCGGCGACAGTTCCCGCTCGCCATAGCGCTCAACACCGTCTTTAAAAATTTGTATCAGCAGCGGTGAAATTTCCAGCGGTACGTTGTTGCGCTGGGCCAGTTGGTCAAATATCCCGATGTCTTTGAGCACCAGGTCCATGGTGAAGCCAATATCCCTGCTGCCATTTAGTATCACCTGCGACTCGGTTTCATGAACAAATGAATTACCCGAGGAAGCTTTGATGGCCTCGTAGGTCACGTTCATATCCATGCCAATTTTTTTGGCGACCACCAGGGCTTCGGCCAGCGCGCTCAGATGTGCGGTCGCCAGGTAATTGGTGAGTACTTTTAATATGGAAGCCGAACCCAGCTCGCCGGTGTGCAGCACGCGTCTTCCCATTTTGGTCAAAACCGGGAGTACGTGGTCAAAGCCGTCTCGATCGCCACCGGCGAAAATAGCGATGTTACCTGTGGCAGCGCGGTGGCAACCGCCGGACACCGGACAATCCAGAGCGCGTGCGCCGGTCGCGTGTACCAGCGCACCGATGCGTCTCACTTCGGCCTCGTCGGTGGTACTCATCTCCAGCCACGTCATGCCCGCAGACAGGCCAGCGATGACCCCATCCTCGGCTTCCATAACGCTCGCGCAGGCGGCGGGTGAGGGCAGACAGGTAATAACAATATCCACCTGCTCGGCAAGCTCCCGAGGGGAGTTCGCGCGTGTGGCGCCGCGTGCGACAAAATCTGCCACCAGGGTTTCGTCCAGATCCAGAACGGTCAGATCGCAACCGTTGCGGAGCAGCGTGCCGCTCAACTTGCTGCCGACATTACCCAGTCCAATAAAGCCCACTTTGTTTGATATCGCCATGTTGATCAGTTCCTTTGTTGTAATACTCTTATACGACTCTTCAGATCGCCGCGGTCTACGTAGCAACCGCGCAGGTAGCGGGAGCCGGAGTCTGGGTCAAAACCGGTTCTCCCGTGGAGAACGCGGCGGTTATCGAATACAGCCATTTCGCCTGCCGCCAACTTCAGCTGAACCCGAAAGTCCGGTTTGCGTAGTTCTGCCATAAAGCATCGATAGGCCAGGTAGTAGGGGCGCATGAGTTCCGGGGCCAGTGAGAATGTGCTGGCAATGTGCGCGTTAAAATTTATTTCGGAAACCCGGGGAGCACCCGAACTACTGTCGATGCCGATGACGGGTTTACGCTCATAAAGATCGTAGTTGTCATCGTGGAATCGAAACGGAATGGCCACGGTACTCAACAATTTGTATTCGTTGGGGTAGTGTTCGCCGATATGCTCAGCGACGGCAAAGCCATCTACAAACAGCGAATCGCCGCCGTTGGCATTATTTTCGATACAGTGTAAAAACTGATACCCGGGGGGTAGTTCCTGGTTGGGTAGGTCGGAGTGCAGTGCCAAGGCATCGGCTGTGTAAGCCTGGTTATTGGGGTTGGGCTTCGATTTTACGTCAAAAGTGATGCCAAAATTAGTTTCGCGCATATGGCTGATGCGCGCGGCGATTTGTTCCAGCAGGTCGGGGCCCGTTGGAATGTCGCATACCAGGACCAGTCCACGGTCTTGCAGTATTAACAACCACTGCAGTAACACCGCGTCGTCGTTTAGCAGGGAAGAGCATGCTTGCCTCGGTATGTCTTGCAGATACGAGGCGTTCCAGGAGGTGCTGGTAAACTGACGCTCGGAAACTGACTCTGTGTTATTGGCGTAGTCGTTGTCGCGCAACCAGGCAAGGGTGTAAGTAGAGCGATGACCGTCGTGAGCCCACTCGATCGATAGTTCATCGTCGTCAATAGTCGCAGCTCTGGGAAGCAGGGTTTCAGGAACGCTGAGTAGATCAAAATTTCTCTCCAGCGTACTGGCATGAAAAGCGCTGGTGCAGTTATCCCGTAACCAAAGGTAGTCATAGGTAGTTTGGCTGCCATCACTCCATTGCAAGGTGAGGCTGTTTTGCCCCTGTTCGACAAGGCTGGCTTTTATAGGCATGGCTGAACTTCCGATAGCTGATACAGGCCAA
>JBLHKV010000304.1:0-4468 GCA_047618115.1 Halieaceae bacterium
TCCTCGCCTAAGCTTTCCGCAATTCGGCCCCAGCGCGGATCGCGGGAAATATCGATCATCGGCGCGAAGGTCCAGTTAACTCCGGTAGTAGCGGCTTCCAGGGCCGCCATGCGAGCGCCCCGTTCGACCAGTTCGGGATTCCAGGTTGCGGCCTGGCCTAACGGGATGGGCAGCACGGTCTGGAAACCATGAATCACGTCGCGGCCGATCAACAGCGGAATGCCCAGGCGGCTTTCCTCTACCGATATGCGCTGCATCTCATTGACCGTGGCGATGTCCACTTCGTTGAGAATGGAGCCAATGCGGCCGGCCTTCAGCGCCTCGCGCAGATCATCCGGCAGCTGGCCACCCGCCCCGTTTACCTGCGTCATCTGGCCGACTTTCTCTGCCACCGTCATGCGTGCCAACAAGCCGTTTACCCGCAGGTCGACTTGCCGCGAATTGACCGATCCCGCGGCCATGGAGGATTCGATATTCATTTGAAGACCTATTAGGACAGTAAGAATAATAAGGGTATATTTATATAATATATTCAATGTTTTACCTTGGATTACGTCTGGCCCCCTGATGCCTTGGATCCGGTGCCGGTATTCTCGCTTGCGGCCACCGGGGCCGGGAACAATTTCTGCCCGTCCGCGGGCGCTGCCACCGAGTCTCTGGATATCAGACGGGGATGAAACACGTATTGAAGGTCCAACTGCGGGACTTTGTAGACATTTTTCAGTACCCACCGGGCTGCCATCCGGCTCATTTCAGCGACCGGATAATCCACGGTGGTCAGCTTCGGGTAGAGGAATTTCGACCATCGCGCGTTGTCGAAACCCACGACCGAAATGTCGTCCGGTATGGATCGCCCACTGTTCCTGATGACTTCCATGGCGCCGGCCGCCATCTCGTCGTTGGCGCACACCACCGCTGTGATGGGCCTGCCCAGTTCCAGCAAGCGCTGCATTGCCCGAACGCCGCCAGAAACATGGTAGTCACTCTCGACCAGCAGATCATCTTCGAAATCAATCCGCACTTCGGCCAGGGCGCGCTGGTGTCCGATCAGGCGTGACTTTGCGTCACTCCATGCCAACGGCCCTGAGATGTATGCGATTTGGCTGTGCCCCATGTCGAGCAACATGCGGGTGGCCTGGTAGCCGCCCAACTCGTTGTTCAGACTAATGCAGTTTTCTTCCAGGCCGGGCGTAAAGCGGTTGAGCAATACAAAAGGCAGCAGCTTGTTCTTCCGCTCAGCGAAGAACTCATTCTGCAGCGCTTCCACGTGCAGGATAAGCGCATCGCATTTGCGTCCAGTAAGGAACTCGATGCCTTGTCGTTCTGTGGCCGCGTCACTGTGTCCGGCGGTGAAAATTGTGAATTTACCGGCCCGACGCATCTCTTCCTCGATGCTGCTCACCATGGTGCCGAAAATTGGTCCGTGCAGTTCGGAGACCAGCACGCCGACACAGTTGGAGCGATTGGAAGCCAGCGACTGCGCGATGGTATTGGGCCGGTAGTCCAGCTGCTCAATGGCCACCTGGACTTTTTTACGGGTTTTTTCGCTGACTTTACCGGGATCGTTCATGACCCGGGAGACAGTGGCCTGGGAGACACCGGCGAGTTTTGCTACTTCGTAGATGGTGGTCATATCACGCTTGCCCCGCGAATCGATGGCGCTGGCCGCGCGGTGCTGGCGGAATTGATGTCCCGGCCGTTTTCCGGTCACCCTGGATTCGTCTCGATAGCGCGTCAGTGATTTGCAGCCCGGTTGCACTGGCACGGACGGTCTTCTCGCGTCGGTCTGCAAGCTCAGGAAGCGGTGATTTGTCGTTGTGCATATAATCGCCTCCCCTACAAAGATTGCCAAACACTGGTGCGCCTCTCACTTTCATTTTCGCAGTGCCCGCCCGGGCCACCAATTGACCGCCAGACTGGGGCAGCTTTCACACGCCAAAGATGCGCTTTACAAGTGGATTGGAAGCGCTTTCATTCTAGCGGTTTCGCATATGTTTTTCAAAGGAAAATATAGGAATCACAGGTATTTATCGCATGATTCCCCAATTGGATATGAAAGATGTGTTAAATGACGCCCGTCGCCGTCTCGGAGGCCAGTTTAGCCAAATCGAAGGAGCGCGAATCGGCCTTGGTGCCTCAACCAGGGAGATCACCCTCAACCTACCGAATCACCCCGGTTCTTGACCCTGACCCAAATTTTTCTGTTCCTGGTACACCCGTACCCAGTCCACGTACAAGTACGAGGGAAATGGCGTCGTATCGTCGGGGCGTCCGGCGCCCCGGCCGCCGATGGCGATGTTGAGAAGGACGAAGAACGGCTTGTGAAACTCCGAGAACTCGTCGCCTGAGATTGGCACCGATGCGTAGGACTGGCCATCCACGAACCATTCGATGCGTGCTTCACTCCACTCGATTTCGAACACGTGAAAGGCGTCGGCGAACCGACCCTGAGGCAGTTCGAAATGGCGTGCGCCCATCTGGGCGTGATGGCCTTGCTCATTTGTGTAGTGAATGTTGGCCTCCACGGTGCCGTCGTTCCTGGAGCCGTAGAACTCCATGATGTCGATCTCGCCCGACTGCGGCCATGGTGTATCGCCACCTGCCTCGTCGATGTTGGCGCCAAGCATCCAGAACGCCGGCCAGATACCTTCACCGTGGGGTAACTGGATACGCGCGGCGATCTTTCCGTAGGTCCAGGATTGCTTGTTAGCGGTGTGCAGGCGTGCCGAGGTGTACTGGCCCGTGCCGTGTCCATTACCGGCGTGCAGGGCGCGGATGACGAGGCAGCTGTTTTCCACGTAGGCGTTGTCGTCGCTGTCGGTGTACCGCTGCCATTCGTCGTTGAACTGGCCGGGCGGTTCCTGCTGCAAGGTCCAGTTGCCGGCATTCAAAGCATTGCCTGAGAACTCGTCAGACCAGGTTAGCTCCCAGCCCTCACCGGGTTCGTAGGTATCATTGCCCAGATTTCCGGCAGGGTACCGGGCGGGCTCTTGTGTGTACGAGGTGCACGCGGTACACAGGGCCGCCAGGGCAACAACGAGCGCGGGTCGTGCTGGTGTCTTCAAACGTTGGCGGGGCAATATTTTTGCAAAAATTCTGCGTGTTTAGGCATGTAATACACCACGTACTTGATGGATTTTTCCATTTCATCGATCTCTTTGGCGAGCTTTTCCTGATCGAGCGCGTCGACAAGCGGGCTGTAACTACTGGGTTGAATGCCTTGCCCAAGCATTACCGCTGCCCAGCTGGTAGCGGTAAACAGTTCATCTTCCTCCCGGAAAACCTGCCCGTTCAGTTTGAATAATTCGATCTTCTCGGTCAGGCTCTCCGGCACATCCATCGTGCGACAATAATTCCAGAATTCGCTATCATCCCGGGTGGTTGCGTTGTAGTGCAGGACAAGAAAATCCCTGATTTTTTTAAACTCTTTAAGCGCCAGGCGATTAAAAATCTTCTCTTGCTCAGGCACCACGCCTTCCAGTGAAAATATCAGCATCAACTTGTTTATGGCCGTGTGAATCAGGTGGATGGACGTCGATTCCAACGGCTCCATAAAGCCGGAAGATAGCCCGATCGACACCACGTTCTTGTTCCAGAATTTTTTGCGATGCCCTGTGACAAATCTGAGCAACCTGGGCTCAGTCATTGGCTCGCCATCCAGATTTTTGAGAAGAATGTCCAGTGCCTCGTCATCCGACATATATTTAGAGCAAAAGACATGGCCGTTGCCAAGCCGGTGCTGTAGCGGAACACGCCATTGCCAACCGGCTGAATGCGCCGTTGACCTCGTGTAGGGTAGCGGGTCGCCCGGTTGCTCTGACTGTACCGCCCAGGCCCGGTCACAGGGCAGCCAGTGGGTCCAGTCCTCATAACCTGTCTTTAGCGCTTGCTCTATCAGCAGGCCGCGGAATCCGGAACAGTCGATAAAAAAGTCGCCTTCAATCGTCTGGCCGTCCTTGAGCTTCACGGATTCCACAAAACCGGTTTCCGAATTCAAAGAACAATCTTCAACCAATCCCTCGATCCGCTTGACGCCGCGAGCCTCGGAAAAAGTTCTCAAATACTGTCCGTACTTCACTGCATCAATATGGTAAGCGTAGTTTACCGGGGGCAGATCACTCCGCGAATTGGGATTCGTCTTGGCAAACTTGCCGTACTGGGCAGCCAGGGTTTCAACGTTAAAAAGATAGAGTGGTCGGGGGTCACCCTGTTTCCGGAACCTGTGCCATATCTGGTGAAACGGTACGCCTTCAATTTCATAACCATAATTTCCGAACGGGTGAAAATAGCTTTCACCCTGTTTGGCCCAGTTGACAAACTGGATGCCGAGCTTAAAGGTTCCGCCCACCGCGGCCAGCATGTCGGCCTCATCAACGCCGATCAATTTATTGAAACCCAGAAACGGCGGGATGGTCGCTTCGCCCACACCAACGACGCCAATATCCTCGGATTCAACCAGCGTGACATT
>JBLHKV010000305.1:0-4451 GCA_047618115.1 Halieaceae bacterium
GGTAGATGAATATCATCGGCGGTAATAGTTTTGCCGTCGCTGAGCGTGAGAGACCGTTCGAGAATATTTTCCAGCTCCCGCACGTTACCCGGAAACGAGTATTGTGATAGCGTCTCCAGAGCGCTCTCTTGCAGTTCGGGAATACTCTCACCCTTGTGCACGATTCGCTGCAGAATGTGTCTGGCGAGAAGTGGTATGTCGCTGCGTCGTTCTCTCAGACTAGGTACATTGAGCTCTATCACATTTATTCTGTAATACAGATCACTGCGAAACCGGGCGGATTGCACTTCGTGAGTTAAGTCTTTGTGAGTGGCACTGAGAATTCTCACGTCGGTACCGATCTCCTCGGTAGAGCCAACCGGGCGCAAGGTTTTTTCCTGTATCGTGCGGAGCAGTTTGACCTGCATGGTCAGGGGTAAGTCGGCAACCTCATCCAGAAATAAGGAGCCGCCTTTGGCCGCCTGGAACAAACCCAGTTTAGTGTCGATGGCACCGGTAAAGCTTCCTTTGGCGTGACCGAACAACTCACTTTCCATGAGTTCGGGCGGTATTGCGCCACAGTTGACCGGAATGAACGGTCCATCGCTGCGTGGCCCGTTGCCATGGATAAGGCGCGCTACCACCTCTTTGCCGCTTCCCGATTCGCCGCTGATATGGACGGGAGCCTGGCTGCGAGCTAGTTTAAGAATATTCTCGGCCAGCTTTAGGATCGGGTCGCTTTCGCCGACCAGTTGGCCTCTGCCCTTGAGTTCGACGCCTACATTCTTTTCCTCGAGGCGCAGTGCCGCGCTAATGAGTTCGCGGAGACGCTCGAGATCAACCGGTTTGCTGAGAAAGTCAAAAGCGCCGGCCTTGAGCGCGGTTATGGCAGTGTCGACATTGCCAAAGGCGGTAATCATCGCGACCGGGAGCGTGGGGAAGCTTTGCTGAATGTGTTCGACCAGCTGAATGCCGTTGCCATCTGGAAGTTTCATGTCGGTGAGGCACAGTGCAGGTTGTTCGCGCTCGAGAATATCTTTTGCTTCTTGCAGGGAGCCGGCTATATAAGTGCTCAGGCCCATTCTGGATATGGTGATATCCAGTAGCTCCAGAATATCGGGCTCGTCATCGACAATCAGTATGCCAGATTTCATTTTTTATGAGGGTCTCCGTTTCGTCGTAGCACCGATAATCTAGATTATCGGTGCGTGAATACTGAATATACTCAGCTTGTCTGACCCGCGTCGATAGTCGAGCGAAGCGCCGTTAATTTCGCACAGATCCTTGCAGATATACAAGCCCAGCCCCGAGCCCTGTTGCACTGTAGTATAAAATGGTTCAAAGATATTTTCCTCGTCGGCCAGCGGTATGCCGTCTCCATCGTCTACGATTTCAATGGCTGCGTAGCCCACGGCGTCGTCCGGCAGGCAGTTGAGCTGGACACTGGTGCCATCTGCCTTGCCAGAGGCATGTCGGATGGCGTTATCCAGCAGGTTGGTCAATATTTGACGGAAATGCATTTCGTCAAAAAGTATCTTGGGGAAACTTAAGTCGCACTGCACTGAAACATTCAACGCACCTGGTGCGGTGGTTCGGTAGTCATCCATAAATTTCTTTATCCAGGTTCGCATCGTAATGCTCGTTGGTTTCGGTGCTTCTCGACGAGAAATTTGCAGAACGTTCTCGATGATGCCATTGATCCGTTTCACGTGACTTAGCACTATTTCGGTCAGACGTTGATCCTCTGCGTCGAGTTGCGAAGATTCACCGAGCAGTTGGGTCGCGTGGTTGGCGGCACTCAAGGGGTTGCGTATCTCGTGGGCGATGCTGGCGGTGAGTCTACCCAGGGATGCGAGTTTCAATTGTTGGGCCTGTGCGAGTATCTGCGAGTAGTCCTCGATGAACACCAGGGTTTCCTCGTGGGTCGAGCCCCGTAAGTAGGCAAAATTTGCCATCAGCAGTGCTGAATTATTCCCGGCCCTGAAGGACGGCGCACTGTAGCCAGGTTCGACGCGCCATCGCGCCAGTTGGCGAGCTAATTCAACGTGGTAATCTTCGAGCGGCCGGCCGGGCTGCATATTGATATCGCTATTTACACCCAGTAAGACCGTGGCGGCCGGGTTGATAACGCGCACTCGGGTATTGCTGTCAATGAGCAGAATCCCGGTTTTCATGTGTTGCACAACCTGCTCATTGAGGCGCTGTAGATCGTACAGGGCCTGGGTCCGTTGCTGAGCCAGACTCTGCGCGGCCCGCATGCGTGTTGAGATTAATTGGATGAACAGGGAAATGGCGAAATACAGCGTCCCCAATAACCCCGCCGGTAAAAAACTCTTGATATTCAAAAGCTGCATGGCGACTAATCGCAGCGTGTCGGATAAGGTCGCCAGAGCGCTCATCGCAGCTACCAGGGTGGCGATGGTGCCATTGAGTAACATGGCACTCGCTGCGATCGTCACCAGTAGCAGCGTTGGCAGGCCACTGATGATGCCACCGCTGGCGTCGGAAATAAGAGTGATGGCGATGATATCGATGAAGAATACGAGAAACAACTGACCCGCGTTGATGGTAAAGGAGGGGCGGCGCACCCAGAGCAGCGCCAGGCAATTTGTAAACAAATAGGTATTCGCCGTCATCTGATATAGCTCCAGATCCCTGCTGGCGACGAATTGACCGGGCTGGCTACCTACCATGACCAGTACCATGAGTACCGATAACATAACCCGGTAGAAGACGTAGATTCGAAATAAGGTGAGATCTTGACGTTCCACCGACGGCGGCAGCAGCAGGATACTCATTTCAGGTGGCGACTTCGGCATATCAGTCTCTCGCCACCTGGGTGTCAGTCATAGGCTGTGGGGATAGGGAGTCGTTTGTGCTGGGTGCGGAGAAAAATTGACACTATGTGGTCGGAGACGGCCGCGGTTACCGGTTTGCCCTCGAGAAAATCATCGATCTCGTCGTAGGATAAACCGAGTGCACTTTCATCGGTTTTTTGTGGGGCCAGGTCTTCCAGGTCTGCGGTGGGTACTTTATTAACCAGATTGTCTGGAGCACCCATCGCCTCCGCCAAGGATCTAACCTGACGTTTACTCAGTCCAAAAAGAGGTGCCATGTCACACGCACCGTCACCCCACTTGGTGTAGAAGCCGGTAATATTCTCGGCTGAGTGATCAGTGCCCAGTACGACACCGCCGAGAATACCCGCCAACTCATACTGCAATACCATGCGGGTTCTGGCCTTTACGTTACCTTTTGCAAAATCGATTGCCGCCGGGTCGTCCCCAAGCAAACCAGTGGCTTTCAGTTCGCGCAGGTTCTCGTTGTGAATGCCATCTGCACCGGGCTTGACGTTGAGGGTGACCACCCTATCAGGGTTGATGAATGCCAGAGACTGTTGGGCTTCATCCTCGTCTCCCTGTACGCCATAGGGTAGCCGCACGGCGATAAACGTGAAGGTTTCTGTTTGTTCTGTATTGAGTTGATCCACAGCGAGCTGCGCCAGTTTTCCGCATGTTGCCGAGTCGACGCCACCGCTGATGCCCAGTATTATGAAGCGCGCGCCGGCAGCCAAGGTCTGGGCTTTGATAAATGCCACTCTGCGCTGAATTTCGTCCTGCGGGTTTATAATCGGTTGTACCCGCATTTCCGCGATGATGCTTTGGCTATCCATGCTAATCAGTCTCTCGGAGGGCGATTGTCAAATTCTGTCGGGGCGCCTTTGTCGAGAAAACCCAGACTGAGCCAGCTGGTCCAATTCCGTTCGGCGCCACTGTGATTGAAGCTACTGCGGAACTCTCCATTCGATCCGATCGAGGGGTGTTCCGGATAATTGGCAGCCAGTACGGTCAGTGAATCTTGCGCGAGGTCATCCATATCCAACAGCAAATAGGCCTGAACCATGACCGCGAGACCATCGGCCACGGCGGGTGTTTGCTGGAAGTTTTCTACGACATAGCGACCGCGGTTGACCGCAGCCTGATAGGCGCCGCGCTTGAAATAGTAGTTAGCGACGTTAATTTCGTAGCGGGCGAGCAGGTTGCGCAGATGCACCATGCGCGCCTTTGCGTCGGGGGCATAGGGGCTGCTGGGATAACGCGCCAGGAGTTGGGCAAAATCGGTGAAAGATTGGCGGGCACCGCCGGGGTCCCGTTTGGTGAAATCGGTGGGTAGGAAATTGTCCAGAAGGCCCTTGTCCTCATCGTAGGCCGCCAGTCCGCGCATGTAGTAGGCATAGTCTACACTGGGGTGCTGAGGGTGTAGGCGGATAAATCGATTGGCGGATTCGACCGCGGCCTCATGTTCGAAATTCTGATAGTGAGCGTAAATGATTTCGAGTTGCGCCTGCTCCGCATATCGGCCGAAGGGATACCGCGATTCCAGTAGTTGCAGCACTCGAACACCCAGATCGAAGTTACTGCTGCGCAAGTAGCGCTGCGCATCTTCGTAGAGTTGTTGCTCGGAACTGTCTA
>JBLHKV010000306.1:0-4414 GCA_047618115.1 Halieaceae bacterium
TGGGAAGTCATGCTCATTCCCATGTATCTCCTGATAGCGATATGGGGACACGAGGGCAAGGCTCACGCAGCCATGAAATTTTTCATTTTTACTCAGGTCAGCGGCTTATTGATGCTGCTGTCTATTATGGTGTTGGTGGTCGTGAACGCCCAAACCACCGGCACTTATACTTTTAGCTATTTTGAGCTTCTCGGTAACAACCTGAGCGGTGAATTGGCCATGTGGGTCATGCTGGGCTTCTTTTTGGCTTTCACCGTCAAGCTTCCCGGGGTGCCGTTTCACACCTGGTTACCCGATGCCCACACCCAGGCACCAACGGCTGGCAGTGTCATTCTCGCCGGAATCTTGCTGAAAACAGGCGCATACGGCTTGATCCGCTTTACCGTACCTCTGTTTCCCGAAGCTGCCATGAACTTCGCCCCTATTGCCATGGGTCTGGGCGCCGCCGGTGTTGTGTACGGGGCCGTGCTGGCCTTTGGTCAAACCGACTTCAAGCGCCTGGTGGCCTATAGCAGCGTCAGCCATATGGGCTTTGTTTTACTGGGGGTATTCGCCTGGAACGAGCTGGCCCTGCAAGGTGCCGTGATGCAGATGGTTGCTCACGGGCTCAGTACCGCTGCGCTGTTTATGATCGCCGGCGCGCTACAGCAACGCCTGCATACTCGCGACCTTCGCTTGATGGGCGGTCTCTGGCACAACATGCCAAGAATGGGTGCGGTGGCTCTGTTTTTCATCGTCGCCTCACTGGGACTGCCCGGTATGGGGAATTTCGTAGCCGAGTTCCTGGTACTGGTAGGCCTGTTCCAAACCATGCCGCTGTTGGTACCCGTAGCGGCACTGGGCCTTATCACAGGGGCGATCTACTCACTCAAGCTGATGCAGGATGCATTTCAGGGCGCCCCCGATAACAGCCGGCACCTAACCGACTTCGGCGCATTGGAAATGTCGGTGATGATAGCAATGATTATCGGCTTGCTGTGGCTGGGCCTATACCCACAACCCGTGCTCGACCTGGCGCAACCGGTGATTAATTCACTGGCCCTCGCGGAGCTCATGCCATGACCAGCCAAGACTTCCACGCTATCTCTCCGCTGATCGTAATGTCTGTTGGCATCATAGTGCTGATGCTGCAAATCGCCTTTTCCCGTGGCCTGACCTCCGCCTGGGTGGTTACCAGCCTGACCTTGTTGGCGTCGCTGTATAGCATGATCGGCCTCGATCCCCATGGCGTACAGGTGACTCCACTACTACTGGTAGACGCGCTGGCCCTGATGTTTATTGCGGTTATTCTGGCCGGCACTCTGGTAACAGCTCTGTTGGCCAAGGAATACCTGGAGAAAAGACCTGCGGAGAACGAAGAGTTCTTTCTGCTCTTGTTATTGTCGGCTCTCGGCGGTTGTGTGCTGGTTTGCGCTAGCCACGTGGCTTCGCTGCTTTTGGGGCTGGAGCTGATGGGCGTGGCTCTGTACGGCCTTATCGCCTATCCCGAAAAAGGCGAGCGCTCACTGGAGGCCGCCATTAAATATCTAGTGTTGTCCGGTGCAGCTTCTGCAACGCTACTGTTTGGATTTGCCCTTCTATACGCGGTGCTGGGTACTATGGACTTCGCGGCAATGGCTGCGCGGCTACAATCCCCTGCGGTCGCAGAGAATCCGATAATCGTCCTCGCCGCCTCGGCATTTATTCTATCGGGATTGGGGTTCAAGCTATCCATTGCGCCCTTCCATATGTGGACTCCAGATGTGTATGAGGGAGCTCCCGCTCCCGTCACAGGTTTTCTCGCCACGCTCTCCAAGGGCGCAGTTTTTGTAGTGTTGCTACGGTGGTTTATCGACGGGCAGCTCTATCAGTACCGTGGCATTCTTCTCGCCCTGTCCACAGTGGCAATAGCATCTATGTTGGTGGGGAATTTTCTGGCACTGCGGCAGAACAACATCAAGAGGATTCTGGCCTATTCATCAATCGCACACTTTGGTTATCTGTTGGTGGTTTTGGTTGCGTGTGGCGCACTGGCTGGATCGCAGGCACTTGCCACCGAGGCGGCAAGCTATTACCTGCTGGCCTACGTGGTAACGACCTTGGCAGCCACCAGTTTAATCACCCTGCTCTCCAGCGAGACCGCCCAAGAGCGCGATGGCATCGATGACATCACCGGGTTGTTCTGGCGTCGCCCACTATTATCACTGGGATTTACTGTGGCCTTGTTGTCTTTCGCGGGAATTCCGATGACTGCCGGCTTCATCGGTAAATTTTATATTTTCAAAATGGGTGCAGACGCCCAATTATGGGCACTCCTCAGCGCTGTCATTATCGGTAGCGGTCTCGGTATTTTCTACTACCTGCGACTGATCTACGCGATGACCAAGAACCCAAAACAAGGACAAGTATTGCCCCAGCGTACTTCCCTGGCCGGACGGGGCGCTTTGTTAGTACTGACCTTGTTGATACTGGCATTGGGCGTTTACCCACAGCCCTTGATGGACTATCTTACCGCTATCCTGTAGCCAGAAGTGACAATCTGACACCATGGCAACAGCAGCAAAGAACGAGGAATAGACTATGTTACGCTCAGTAGAACTGAAGGATTACATGCTGGCCAACCCGATTCGCGTAAAGGCTGATACGCCTTTGTTTGACGCGGTTCACCTGATCCTCGTCAACAAAATTTCGGGGCTCTGCGTGGTCGACGACAACGACGAGCTCGTGGGTATTCTGTCGGAATTGGACTGTCTGGAGGCAATTCTCGGTGCCACATACAACGAAACGGGCGTCGGTCCGGTCTCTGAGTACATGACCGACGACACGCTGATCACCTCCAATCCTCACGAGGATATCCTCGCTGTCGCAATGGAAATGGTAAAGAGTAAACGGCGGCGCCAGCCGGTTGTCGAAAACGGTAAACTGGTTGGTCAGATAACCGTCCGGCAGTTGTTACGTGCGGTAAAGGAGTTTGCCGCTCCAGTAGATGCCAGCGAGCACTAGGCCAGTTCTTAATTACAACTCGGGCTCTCGCTAATACCGCTCATAAAATAACCCCCAGGAAATTCAGAATAAACGGCAGGTGGCGTTCATAGCTCTGGCAGCGGTGATCTCCACCTTGCTCCACCAACTTAAAAACTCCCTCGTAGTGCGACAGAGCCTGTCGATAGTCCAGGGTTTCATCACCTGTTTCCAGTAGCAGCATACTTCTCGCGCGCGCGCGATCCACCGGCAGATCGAACTGGCGACAATGCTCCACATCCGCCTCGGTCAGGGTAAATTCCACGCCGGTATACGGGTTAACGTTGGGACCCAGAATTTTGTTGATGCTCTCTGCCGGCGCTACCGCCGGGTTGATCAAAACCGAGGGCAAATCGAGGAGCTCGGTAAGGTAACTGGCATAAAAGCCTCCCATGGAACTACCAATCAGTGCCGGTGCCGAGGCACAGCTTTCAATTTCCTCTGTCAGCTGTCGAATTGCAGCGGCGGGATGATCGGACAACTGCGGACAACGATATTCTACGGGGAAACCTCGCGCAGTCAGATAGCGCTGGGTTGCGACAGCCTTTTGAGACTGGGGAGAACTGCTATAACCGTGTATATAGATGAGCGCGCGGGTGCCGCTCAAACGTAACCCGCGGAATTCAAATCGAGGCTAAACTCGACGTCCTCTACCCGGGACACTGCGCTGTCTATGTCGCCATTGGAGTGTAGGTCCAGCCAGCGATATCCCGGCGGTTTATCATCGACCTTAAAGTCGTCGCTGTGAGGCGCAAACTGTATACAAGTAGATGGCGTGCACATCATCCGGATATGACCGCGCTGAGAGTCATGGGCCTGGTGAACGTGGCCCCAGAGGACGCCGCGCACCGCCGGAAAGTTATCGACCACAGCGAGAAATTCATCCGAATCTTCGACCTGTTGCTGGTCCAGCCACGCCGAGCCCATTGGGATAGGTTGGTGGTGCAGACAAACCAAGGTGAAAAGATTCGCCTCAGCGCCCGCTTCTAGGCGCTCACGCAGCCATTCAATTTGTTCGCCACCAAGCCGACCGCCCACCTCGCCCGGGATTTGCGAGTCGAGAAGTAGTATCTGCCAGCAACCGGACCTGCCCTCTGGCGACATTTCAGCGCCCCCTGCTGTAGCCGAAAGCATATTGTCCTGTCCGTCGTGATTCCCCGGCAGCCAAAAAACAGTATCCGACAAGCCCGCAAAATAATCCTTCGCCCGCAGGTAGGCTTCGGGAGCCCCGTGATTCGAGATATCCCCGGTCGCCAGTACCGCGTCTATGCTTTTGCGCTCCTCGTGGACGATGCGCAGGACCTGTTGTAGGCTGAAATCAGTGTCGAGGCCCAGTAATTCGCCGCCAGGTTTACGATTCAGATGGGTATCGGTGATCTGTACCAGTCGTATCGGTTCAGATGCCGCGGGAAAG
>JBLHKV010000307.1:0-4370 GCA_047618115.1 Halieaceae bacterium
CTCAACGACTATTTCGAATTCGTCTCGGCCGCGGTCAGTGCGCGCGGTGGCGAAATACTCCGGTTCATCGGCGATGCGATGCTGATCGTATTCCCGATCGACGAAAACACGAGCCACCAGACGGCCTGCAATGCCGCCATCGATGCGGCGCTCGACGCCTGCAACACGCTGGCGACACTGAACCACCAACGCCAACGACACGCACAGCCGCCCATCGAATTCGGCGTCGGCTTGAATGTCGGCGAAGTGATCTACGGCAATGTCGGCGCGCCCGATCGCCTCGACTTCACCGTGATGGGCCCGGCCGTCAATCGCACGGCCCGGCTGGAATCCCTGACCAAGTCACTGGGTACGAACATCCTGTTTTCGGAGGAATTCGCGAACCTGATCGACGCGCCGGTACAGGGCCTGGGCGACCACGCGATGAAAGGCATCGATGGCCTGCAGAAGGTTTTCGGACTGGCGGAGGTTTAGAAAAACGGTGACAAGAATAGAAAGTGTCTATCCCTTTCGACACCATATCTCCGACACACTAAGTAAGCAGGCTCAATCCAGTCTAATTCGTTCCAGCAAATGCCTGGGCCACGATGGCTTCTGCTTCACTGACCTCAGCATCAGTCATCCAGTCGAAGTGTTTCTCTCTTTTGGTTTTAGAAAGTGTGTCACCATTTTGGTGTACCACCCGAATAAACAACTCCAGGCTGTGATTTGGCCAGTCGAGCAGCTCGTTTAATTGCTGGCGGGCACGATCAAAGCACAGCAGGAAATCGATTTCCTGCTGGAGGTCTTCCTCGACGGTGCGCTCCAGTGCATGGTAGAGAAACTCCGCCTGCTCAGTAGCATCAAAATACTTGAAGTAGACGGCGTCATTACCCGTTGCTGGAATATCCGGAGTATCCGGCGAGTAGTCCGTACGTTGCAGTAGTGGATGCGAGTAGCTCTCTAACACGCCAACATACTCATCGAGATTAGCGAGAATGACCGCCGATACGGGTAATACAATTCCACGCGGAGTAAACCCGGCATTCGCGAGCACTTCGTGTATCAGGTAGCGGTGAATCCGGCCATTTCCATCCATGAAGGGATGAATAAAAACAAAGCCAAAGGCGATGATTGCCGCATAAACTACCGGGTCAAACTGCAACTCGGCCGTATCGAGATCTCCCGAATCTGCAGTTGAATCTACAAGCGATCTGGCTTTGCCCGCAGTATCCAGCAATCCTTGCATTAACACCGGCAAGTCCTCGGGGCGTGCGGGTACAAAAGCGACCCTCTTACGATATCCCAGGTCATCTCCTATCCAGTTTTGCTGATGACGCCAGGTGAATTCATGAAATCTCGGATCGATGACCGCGTTTTGTAAACCTGCCATGCGTTCCTCAGTAAGAGGGTGGCCTGTATCAGCCTGGCGTAACAAGTCCGCAAATCGCTGTGCTTTACTGGCAGAGGGTTTCTCTCGCTCAACTTCAAACGATGACTGGGTTTCTTTCAGGTAAAGAAACGCGGCGGCTCGACGTAGCAGGTCCCGATCATATTGCTTCAGGGTTTCCCGGGTGCGTTTTCGCAGATCCTTGCCCACCATTTCACTGAGAAACTCGGTTTTGCGGACTAAAGGGCAAAAGTCCCGAGTTCCCGGCAGATTATCGTTGACGCGAAAACGCGGATCCTTTGCGGTCGCCCGGGTAGCAAATTGCATATCGGTGTCCAGCGCATCGACATAGCGCATTTTACCTGGAACCGGGTCTTTCACAGGAAGATGAGTATTCGTCAGCCACTCGTAAAGGAAGCAGGCTCTGCGGGCATAGGCAGACGTCGGGCTTTTCGCTATCCATTCGCATAAACCCGCTGATTCAACCCTGTCGAACAGCAAACTGAGAAGCTGCAGGTTGGCGCCCTCATACCTGAGCGCGAATTGAAGATGACCTGCCAGGCTCTCTGCTGGCTGGTAGCGGGATTCAAAGAGCCGGATTTGACGATTGCCCCGATCTTCCTTCTGGCGACCACGTACAGCACTATCGATATAGCATTTCTGCCACAGGTCAATAACGGGAAGTTGGTGGCTCTCTGACAGCCAACCATAACCTACATTAGATCTCATGCTTCTCCAGGGTAACCTCGCCGGATCTGTGAAAATTCGCCGCACATTCTGAAATATATACGCAAACTGGGAGAAAAGAATAAATTTATACGCCAAATTCACATTTGCGTCAATATTTCTGGTAATTAAATGATTTGCGTACCAAACTTTCCCATTGCGTTAAATTTTCAGAGAACCCAACCGAGTACCCAAAAGCGATGTAAAGTGTCTGTCCCCTGTCGATACTTGTCCTGGCTGCGGCGAACAACGAACGGCTCATAATCTCGGCCGGCGCCAGCATCCCGTACTGGCACCTCGCGCAATTCAGGCTCATCCGGTGAGACTGACGACATGCGCTCCCGTTGTTTGAGCACCTCCAGTTCTTCGCGCATCGCATCGAGCTGCAATTGCTGCTCGTCGATGCGTCTTTCATAGGACTCTATCTGCTCGTTCGACTGTGCATAGGCGACACTCAAGTTTGCTGTCAACGAGACCAGAAACAAACCTGTTATACATTTCACTGGTATACCCTCGTTACGACTTTCTTCAGAAATCGCAGGTCAAAAGCAGTCAATCAGAATCCTATTTCCGGGCCTGATAGTGGTCCAGAAATTAAAGCGGCGCGTAAGCTCTTAACAAACGTTTACCTATTAGCTTTCATCAGACTAGTAAGACGACACGATATCGTTACTCGGCCTCGACGCAACTAAAACTCGATGCATCTCGCGTATCACCCTTGCCGTCATACTTGGCGACTTTCGGGTAAGCGCATAAAAGCCTTGAGCCGTTTGGCTGGAATTTCTCATCGAGCCAATAGGCGGGGGTTTGTTCTGGTGCCTTACCTGACACCACCCACTTGTCGATCTCATCCAGATGATTTGTAAATGATGGGCCAGGACCACCTTGGCAATGCTCTACCCCTGGCATCATAAACAACCGGGTATCATCAGCGGCGGTTTTGTCATGTGCCAGCACCTCTTCATAATAAGCGATGGTTCCCAGCGGGGTAATCGCAGAATCCGACCAGCCGGTGAACATCAATAGTTTTCCACCGCGCTTGCGAAACGCCGACAGGTCAGGATTGTTGGCATTCAGTGTGTTTGCAGCCAACTCAGCGTCTTTTCGAAAGTTTTCAAAATTATAGTTTTTGTATGACCAGTCGGGATCATTATAGACAAAGTATTTCATGACCCCGTTGCCAAAAGAAAAATGTGCATTGGGTGCTACCGGCGCGGCATTATCTCCGACGTCTACTCCGCCCTGGAATTCATCAAGACCCGCCTGAAATTTCAAACCACCCGTCAACCAGCGAGGCCAGCCACCTGCGGAATTTTCACCGCCAAAGGCGAAGCCACTATACATTTTATTGCCCTGCGCATCTTGCGGCCCTTCGTACACCGTTTTTACAGCAGCAAGCTGATCCCTGCTGAGGCAGCTGTCGGTTTTCGCGCCCTTACACAACAAGCTTGCCACATCAAATTTACATTCCCTTGGATCGTTCAATATGCCGTCCTTGATCCCATCCCGTGCGTCACACATCTCAAGATAGGAAGACTCGATCAGTTCCTGCTCTATAGGGCCGATTATCGCCTGCTGCAGGTTGTTGGGATCAGGATACATTTTCTGGTTGATCTGCGTTGTGCCAGCGCCAAGCCCCATGGTCCAGTTCCTTGCAGGAGCACCCGCGACAATTCCCTCAAAATCTTCAGGGTAACGTTGCGCTTCCATCAAGGCCTGACCACCCCCCCTGGAACAACCGACAAAGTAATTGTTAGAAATATCTTTCTGATAATATGCCCTGGTCAGCGCCTTCGCCGTGACGGCGGTACGATGGACAGATTGGTGACCGAAGTTAACCAGGCGCTCCAGATTGTTATGTGCCCAACTGGCATCCAGGGGGTGACCTTGATGGCCGGTGTCAGTTCCTACTGTGGCATAGCCGGACTGCAGGGGACCGTAGGACAATGCCGAGTTAATGACCAAACCGACAAAACCACCGCCGCCACCCATAACGAATTTGCCGTTCCATTTCTCGGGCAATAGCAGTTCAAAATGAATTTCCGGGCCAATCACCCCTGCGACTTTACAGTGTGGTGCAGGTGCGGATTCCTGAGTCACCGTGGTGATGGTGACATCCGGTAATGCTGGCAAGGATTCCTTCGCGCAAACAGTCGTTGCAGCTAAAGATGGTTGCGTTATTGTTAACAACGCCAATGTGAGTAGCAAAGGTACAGCTAATCTTCTCGTGCTTATATTTTTCACAACATGTCTCCTTGCAAATGCAAGCTTGTCA
>JBLHKV010000308.1:0-4345 GCA_047618115.1 Halieaceae bacterium
TGATGAAGGAAAAGCAGGTCACCTTGTTAAAAAAAGAGGGCTTCCTGAAACCCATCATCCGGGGCTGGTATCTGCTGGATGCCGACTTGCACAACACCGACACCGGTACCTCGGTACTATGGCATGAATCCTATTGGACATTCATCGGGCAATATCTTCAAGAATACCTCGGTGATGCTTACTGTGTAAGTGCTGAGCAATCTCTGGACCTTCATACCGGTAGTAATGTGTTCCCCACGCAACTACTGATCGGGAACCTGAAAAAGATAAATCGGGTTGTGAAGCTGCCGCGCGACTTAAGCATTTCCTTATACACGGCCAATCAATTGCCCGACGAATTGATGCGTCACGAAGGAGTGATAATCCTCTCTCTGGAAGAGGCCCTAACAAGAGTGGGGCCGGCGTATTATCGCCGACAGCCACAGGAAATTACGCTGGCTTTACAATCAGCCAACCTGACTTTGCTGTTGGAAAAACTACTGGGGAACGCCCGGGTTACGGCAGCCGGTCGCTTGGCGGGAGCATTTCGGGCGGTCAATCAATCGCTAGCGGCTGACGAAATTTTATCGACTATGCAGGCGGCGGGATTATCGGTCACGGAGACGGCCCCATTTGATGAAGCAGTACCAGATATTACGTTGTTGAGGCCGCGATCTCCGCATGCGGGACGCATCGCGCTACTTTGGGCATCTTTAGCTGATCGTATGGCGGCGCGTATCGATCTGCCGCTAGCGAAACCGGTGGATATCGATACGGCGATTGCAAAATTGGAAGAAACCTACACCAACGATGCCTACCATTCATTGTCGATCGAAGGGTATCGGGTGACCCCTGAATTAATCGAGCGTGTTCGTAGTGGGCTTTGGAATCCCGACGATAGTGATGAGGACCAAAAACATCTCGATGGGTTGGCTGCTCGGGGATACTGGGAGGCGCATAATGACGTAAAGGAGAGTATCCGTCAGCTCCATAGCGGCAAGCTGAGCGTCGAGGCGTTACGAGGCGCCGTGGCACTCTGGTACCGGTCCCTATTCGGCCCCATGGTGAGAGCGGGGGTATTAAGGCCAACAGATTTGGCTGGCTACCGAAATCGTGCGGTTTTTATTCGAGGCTCCAGGCACACACCACTGCCGGCGGAAGCATTGGTAGACGCCATGGAGACACTGTTTGAGTGTGCCGAGAAAGAACCCCATCCATTGACGCGAGCCGTACTGTGCCATTGGCTCATTGGTTATATCCACCCCTTCCCCGACGGTAATGGACGAAGCGCGCGCTTTTTAATGAATGCCCTGCTGGTGGCGGCGGGTTACCCATGGACAATAATTCGGTTGGAAACACGACAACAGTACATGGCAGCTCTAGAAGAGCTATCGGTAAATCAAAATCCGGACCCGTTTATTGATGTCATCTTAGAGGCAATGGCGTATCGATGGACGGCATAGGGTGTACATTGTGAATTGGCGGGTTTAGCACAGGGATTTTGGACCGGAAAAGCAAGAAAGCGAGTGCGGGGCCCTATTCCGTTGATTTCTCGTAGAAGGCGATCTGTGGTTCACCGTCCATGCTGATATAACCCCGGTACATACCTGCCGTATTAAATGTCAGCGTTGCATTGCCTTCCCGGTCGAGTCCGATGACTCCACCTTCGCCACCCATCTTACTCAGTTTTTGGTGTATAACCTGCTGCGCAGCTTCATGAATTGACAGGCCAGAGTATTCGACCAGCGCGCAAATGGTTCGAGCTACTGTCGCACGTATAAAGTATTCACCGTGCCCGGTTGCCGAGATCGCGCAACTAGCGTTGTCGGCATAGGTGCCGGCGCCGATGATGGGAGAATCTCCAATTCGATTCCAACGCTTGTTCGTCATGCCCCCGGTTGAGGTTCCCGCTGCCAGATTACCCTCGACATCCAGAGCGACGGCACCAACCGTGCCAAATTTGTTGTCTCCGTCGTGATCGAGCTCCTGACGATCAGCCTCGATGGCTCTTTGTAGCTGCTTCCAGCGTCGCTCGGTCCTAAAGTATTCCGGCTCCATCTGTTCAACGTCGCGCTCGCTGGCAAATACCTCCGCACCGCTGCCTGAGAGCATCACATGGGGCGAGTGCTTCATGACCTCCCGGGCAAGCACAATAGGATTTTTGACTGTAGATACGCCGGCAACCGCTCCGGCATCAAGGTCGCTACCATCCATCAAAGAGGCATCCATCTCATTGACACCTTCGTGGGTAAACACAGCTCCTTTGCCCGCATTAAATTCAGGCGAGTCTTCCATGATGGCAATGGCGGCAACAACGGCATCAGTAGCTTGGCCGCCATTCAGGAGCACCTTCCTTCCTGCCAGCAACGCACTCGATAGCACAGACCGCAGCAGCGTCTCCCGCTCAGTTGTCATGTTTTGTTTGAGTATCGTACCGGCGCCGCCGTGTATCACCAGAACAGTCGAGTTCTCAGCGCGCGCAGAGTTTACATACAAGGGTGTGGTCATAGCGACAACCATAGCAATTCTTAGGAGTGGGTGTTTAATATTGTCGCCCCTTTCTGTTGGGTGCAAAGACGATACTATTGATAGGCTGGACCAATAATGGCACAGGTCTACACATAGAGCGAAGGCTCTGTGGGGCTAGAAAGTATTCATTTTGCTATACAAGCTTCATAACGCCTCAAGAAGAGGTGCGTTGTAAGCGCGTCCTTCTTGCTTGCCTTGTTAATGCCTTCCGCTATAATGTACGGTATTACCGTACGTTCTAGCGTGAGAGGCATTATGGACAGCATAAGCGTAAACAAATTTCGAGACAACTTGAAATTCTTTGTAGAACAAATAGTTACCGAGCATACACCCCTCAAAGTTACCAGGCGCTCCGGCGAAGACTTTATCGTTGTAAGCGCTGATGATTGGGAGCGAGAGCAAGAAACGCTTCTTGTACTCCAGAACAAAAGCTTGATGAAGCAAATTGAGGCGTCCCTTCAGTCTCACGACCAAAACAGTGGATATAGACCTACTCAGGACGAGATGGATGAGATCACTGATATTTGAGGGAGCGACCTGGGCGGCATACGAAGAGCTTCGCAAGAAAGACAGCAAAATGCACAAGGCGCTCTGCAAGCTTCTTAAGGAAATTATCAGAGGAGACCCTGGCATGGGTACTGGAAAGCCCGAGAGGTTGAAGCACAATCTGTCTGGTCTTTGGTCACGAAGAATCTCCCAAAAGGATCGCTTGATATACAAATTCGACGACAACTATATCTATGTTTTCGCCATCGGCGGGCATTACCTCGATCACTGAAAGAGAGTATTAACGCCTCGATAACCGGCGGACACACCGAAGCGCAGGCGCGACGTTGAGTGACTTGTTAACTTGCAAAGGAAAGTCGAAACCATCTGCCGATAAAATAGGCGGCTATGCCAAATATGAAAAGCGAGAGCAACGCGCCTGTCATTGTCGGAAACACTTTGAAAAGAGTTGAACCTGCGGCTTGGGTAAGTACACCACCTGCGATACCTGTGGCCACTGTAGGGGCGCGACTGGAATGCTTCGCTCCGAACCAGAACAATAGTCCAGCGACGGGTGCAGACAGAGCTAGGCCAATCAACACTGAAAGAGGATCCGCGCTCAATATACGACCCATACTAAACAAGGAAAACACAACGAGAAACAATAGGGTAGCGCTGGGAAGCCTCATGCGAGTTAACGCCGCAATAACCGGAGCACTGTATGTGCGTCCTGCGCCGTAGGCGCGTAGTTGATTGACTTGTTATATGCCTGACAGTCATCCATAGAAACAACAGTACTCATCTTTCTCTACAACCTTGATGAAACTTTCCAGGTCGGTAACTTCTGCACATGGCTGATATGAATGCCACTTCAAATCAGCACGTTGCCAGAAAACCTTCCAGATACTCCGTGACTTGACGAAGGTAGCTTTAGCGATCGGATGCTCCATCCTTCCGCCAGGCTCGCCACGCCATACCGGACGGACTTCAAACATTTCAATACTTTGCCCAGATAC
This sequence comes from Halieaceae bacterium, assembly GCA_047618115.1. GTDB lineage: Bacteria > Pseudomonadota > Gammaproteobacteria > Pseudomonadales > Halieaceae > CALJGI01. The sequence goes on from JBLHKV010000308.1 coordinate 4,011, forward strand.
GCGATATCCTAGATCAAGTTCTGGGCGAATATGTACAGGTGGTCGGCGGCGCTCGATGTAGTCACCAACAATTTTTTTCGCGCGCCGAAATTCGAATTCACTCAGGGCCATAATTTTGACATATAACGCCCAATTAACAGGCATAAAATTGTTGGCTAAAATAGCGACGAAGGAGCAAAAGCCAACTGTTTTTTGTCCTTGTTTAATTACTTGTTAGGCATTTTTAGCAAAGCCCATTAACATATTTACAGCAACTGATTTGTTTGTAACTACCAAATCTTTATCAAGCCTCCCATTGAATACATCGACGAAGCCGGGAAATTCTTCTGGCAAAG
>JBLHKV010000309.1:0-4337 GCA_047618115.1 Halieaceae bacterium
ACTACCATGGCAATCGCGAGGGTGGCGAACAAACCGCGGACTCCTGCCGGGCAGAGGGTGTGGAAGCAATTGTTTTGCAGGGAGATGTTGGCAGCGACGAATCCTGCCGCTCCATCGCGACCGCGGCACTGGAGGCCTGGGGGCGAATCGACGTACTGATAAATAATGCGGGAACAACTAAATTCTGCCCCCACGGCGACCTGGACGGCCTCGACGCGGATGACTTTCACCGCCTGTACCAGGTAAATGCTGTTGGCGCGTTTCAAATGATCAGGGCAGTCGCTCCCGCGCTGAAGTTAACCGGCGGTTCCATTGTCAACGTGGCCTCAATTGCGGGTATAAAGGGCGTTGGTAGCAGCCTCGCCTACGCCTGCTCGAAAGCCGCGTTATTGGCTATTAACCAGTCCATGGCCAGGGAACTGGGGCCCGAGATCAGAGTCAACGCCGTATGCCCCGGTATGGTCGAAGGCGAGTGGCTAATGAATGGCTTGGGGGAGGATCTCTACCCGGCGGTCAAGAAGCACTACCAGTCCAAAGCGCCAACGGGTCAAATCATGAACGATGAGACCGTCGCAGAGAACATTTGGTTCTTTGCATCAAGTGCGCCCAATGTGACCGGAGAGCAGCTGATACTGGATGGCGGAGCCACCCTTCCCTACTAAGGGGTAGCGCTAAACACCGAGCCTGCCTGACAATAAGCTGGCTCGTCGTCTAATTTTTTAGTCCCCAGCCACTACATCCCCTCGAGGAGGCAGCGCAGCGCGCCGCACTGAGCTAGACTTACAGCATTCCGGTTAGCTGAGCAGCTAGCCCATGAAGAATTGAACAGGGAGAGACCAATGATCAAGTTGAACAACCTGGGTTACATAATTCTCACTATGGAAGATCCAGCTTCCTGGAAACATTTTGGAACCCAGGTACTGGGAATGATGGATGTACCTGGAAACGGCGCGGCCCTCTTCTTGAAGGTAGACCAGGCACCACACCGGATTATCATTCAAAGCGGCGAAGAGGATCGATACACCGCCAGCGGCTGGGAAGTTGCCGATAAGGCAGCGATGAGTCAGGTTGCCCAGCAATTGCGACAGGCTGGTCGCGAGGTAGTAGACGGCGACGCCGAGGGCGCTGCACTGCGCGCGGTTACAGGTTATGTCAGCTCGAGCGACACCGCTGGAAATTCCCTTGAGATTTTTTTCGGCCGTCTCCCCGATAGCACCGTTTTCGCGTCCGCCGTCGGCGTCAATAAATTTATCACGGCCGATATGGGCCTGGGCCACATCGTTCTACCGGCGCCCAACATCGATGAAACACATGATTTCTACGTGGAGGCTCTCGGCTTCGGCGATAGCGACGATCTGAGCTTACCCCCGCCCGCCGAGGGCGCGCCAGGGATGCGCATTCGTTTTATGCACGCAAACAACCCACGGCATCACAGCCTCGCCTTGTTCAATTTTCCATCGCCGGTCGGCTTGGTCCACTTGATGGTAGAAGTTGATTCACTGGACCAGGTTGGACTGGCCCTGGACCGCGTGAAGGCCGCTGGTATCCCCTTGATGGCATCGCTGGGCCGTCACTGCAATGACAACATGCTTTCTTTTTACGTCACTGGACCGGGTGGCATCGTAATTGAATACGGCTACGATGGCCTTCAGGTCGACTGGGATACCTTTGCACCCACTCAAAGCACGGAGGGTGATATCTGGGGCCATCACTACAATGCGCCGGCGAAATAGTTGTTGAATCCTCAGTCCAGAGGGTAGTTCTCGGCGAGATAAGTACCGAACTCCCGAGCACCTGCTGCGGTTAGATGAACGCCATCATAACTGAGCAGGTCACTGCCATCGCGAGTAAATAACCGGTAGTTTGACTGCTGAAAAAAGGACTTGTTGCTGACGTAAAACGCCCCGGCCGCGTTGATTTCGGCGCCTGCAGTGGCATCCAAAGCAAAGGGACTGGCCACCAGGAACCTCTCGATGTAGTCATCGCCGGCTGAATATCGCTCCATATCGATGACGATTTCTGTCGGCGACTTGCCTCGTAAAAAGCGAGACTCTCCAAGCACAAATACACGCTTACCGGACTGTGCAAGCTGCTTCGCCGTTTCCACCACAAAGCTTGCTCGCCAGCTGTCAAAATTCATCGCCAGAAATACAACATCTCCAACCGGAGCGCGCAGCGCCGCCTCGAGACGCCTACGATTCAGTTCCGGGCATTCTGAGAAGAATACGCTGCGGCCAATGGCGGGGTTAAACACCGGGGCACAACCGTCGGCATAGGAGGCCAGAATATTTAACTGCGGAAAGGCGGTATGTAGCGCGAGATAGATTTCCGGACCACGAGAATCTGCCAGGAGCATAACATTGGGCCGGTCAGATAGCCGCTCACCGCAGAAGGGTTCGCCGCGTGGAGAGCAGTGATTCGCAACGTAGGCTCGAATATTGCGGACCTCGACGAGGTCGTTAACGGTGGCAAAGCGCCTGGCAGACTCCGGCAGCCTGCTAATCCAGCCGTCACCCTGAATCACAGCGACCGCCAGAAACGCTGTAATTCCAGCAGCCACCCCGATCCGCTGCATCGTTTTGGTAGTCCCCAGAGGACTGCTCGCCTGTTCGGAGGTTCGGCTTAAACGAAACCGCTGTTCTACCCAGCGATTCAGAAGCATCGCCGCTACCAGGGCGGTACCCAAGAGCACCAGCTTATCGCTGGTCGACAGCTCCGGCCCGAGCAGCGTGCGATGAAACACGATCAACGGCCAATGAACCAGATACAGGGAAAAAGAAAGTCGGCCCAACCACACCATGACCGGATTACCCAACAGCATGGAGCCTGCCGGCGATGCGCCACAAAGAATGACCATCAGCGCCCCCAGCGTTGGCAGCAGGGCATATAATCCCGGAAACCAGTGAAATGCCGTGAGCATCCTCGCGCTGTAAACGATAAGTCCCAGCCCCAATACAGTTCCCATGGAAGTCAGTAGTTTGCCGAAAGGAGCTTTCATCGGTAGCTGGCCCACGAGCAAGCTACCCAGGCCGCCCAGAGCGAATTCGAACAGGCGCAGCGGCGTCAGAAAGTAGGCCGCAGACGGAGAGGAACGCACTACCCACTCACTGGCGCCCAAGCCCAGCACAAAAGTCGAAGCCAGCAGCAGAAAAGCTCCACGCCGGCCGGCCACGCGGTAGCACAGCACCAATAAAATGGGGTAGAACAAATAAAATTGCTCCTCGACACCCAGGGACCAGGTATGCAGTAATAGGCTGTTTCGCGCGGCGGGAGCCCAATAGGACGACTCCAGCCAAAAAAACACATTACTGACAGAAAAAATCGCGGCCAGACTCTGCTTTGCGGTATGTACCAGTGCGAGCGGAGGCAACACCACTATTGCCACCAACAGCGTTATTAGGATAGTGGCAAACAGCGCTGGCAAAATGCGCGCGACGCGACGCTTGTAGAACTCCCCAAAAGAAAATTGCTGGCGATCGAGGTCGTCGAGAATCAGGCCGCTAATGAGGAAGCCCGAAATAACAAAGAAGATATCGACGCCAACGAAGCCGCCGTAAAAACCCGACACTTCCAGGTGATAGAGAAGAATGAGCAGTACCGAAACAGCTCGTAGACCGTCGATCTCGCTACGATACATAGCCCTACTCATTTTCTAGTTATTGAAAAATTCCGTCCCCAAAGCTAACCCCCACCGCCACACACCAAATACTGAAGGAGTTGAAGTCATCGAGACTTACTCCGGTGGGTAGCGAAAAACGCAGCGTGGCGTCATTGTAACTGGGACCCACCAGATTTGCGCTTATCGCGTGGACACCGTCGCCAAAAAAGTTTCCATCCTGCCCGGTATAGGCCTGCACCACGATGCCTCGTCCATCATAAATGAAATTGGTCAGCTCCAGAGTACAATTGTCCACCGCCGTTACCGTGCCGCTAACGCGATGCGCTCGAGTGATTAAACTCGTCGATTGACCCACCTTCGGGTGATCACTGCCGCAGCCACTGCTGCCGCCGTCGCCACCATCGCCGCCACCGCCAATGCTGTCATCCTCACCGTCGCCAAGGTAAGCCACAAGATCGACCAGCTCGGCGTCGGACAAGCGATTAGCCCCCCAAAAGGGCATAATCCCACCGCTTAACCCAGCGTAAACCGGGCTACTATTGCGACCACTGAGGCGAACCCGATTGGCGATAAGTTCTGCCGGCAAGCCAAAGCCGGCTACCGGCGGCGCCTTATTGGTTCCTAGCCCGTCCTCGGCGTGGCAAATGGCACAACTCTCATTAAAGGTCTCGCGACCAGCACTTGCTATGCCCCCGCCGAGATCGGCGGGCGGTGGCGA
>JBLHKV010000310.1:0-4310 GCA_047618115.1 Halieaceae bacterium
GAATAGATTACCTACTGCAGCATGTGTACCCAGGAATCGCTGTATGCGATTGTTCTACCCGATTATTCTGGGTTCACTGCCATATGACTTAAGCAAGCGCCTGAAGAGCCGCTTAGCGGCTAACAGTGATTCCGCGCTCAGCCAGTAGTTCTTCGATGAGTGGGCCGGCATTCCGGCGATGGCTAAGGTTGAATCTATAGTAGAGCCAGACGGCGTAGGAAATAATCTCCGGCGAAAATCGGTGACGTTTGTAAGTATTCATCCACCGATTCTACCAGTTATGGACTTCTAACTTGGCAGTACCTTCGTGACGCCAGCAGCGGTGTACGAGGGCAGGAGGAACAATACTCTGGATCACCAAGCGATTAAGGATTCTGCCTCGGCCACCAATCCGGGGGCCGCGACAGTCTCCATATTCAGAGCATCATCAAACGGTCAATAATCGTCGGTCGTTAGTCCCCTAATGTCCGGGCAAACACGCGACGTTGTGTGATGATCCTTCTAGCCCATTACCCTTGCTTTGACATCCATGATCAGCGCAGCAATTGCATAACCGGCTATAGCAATACTGAAGTTGTCGATAATGAGGTTCAAATACCCACCAAGCATAGGAATGGCATCAAGGCTATCGGCTAGGGTGGGAAACGCCAAAGCACTCACTATCACCATGGCCTTGGTAGCGCTGTCTTCGACCGGACTCATGATCCCGTGCACCAATCCAACCAGTACGAGGATCAACGCCCACCACTCCAGAGCAATAAAGGAGGCAAGGATGGCAATGACGAGAGCGACGATAGGAGCAATTTTATCAATATTCATAACTTTCCCTCTATGATTCTATTTAATAGTTATTATTTCACGAGCGATTGCGCCTTATCGGCGCGACCCAATGGAAGCATGTTATAGCGCATATCGCAAGTTATATATTAGCGGCTCTTTTCGTAACCAATCCTTTGAAGTATACGGCCGGTTCTAATGTAATGAACCTGACAACGCCATAGCGGGTGATGGTTTTGGGCTCATCCTGATCACCGGCATCAATCTGCACCCGGGATCTCCAATAATTCTCCCACCGGCAAAAATCAACTCGTCAATCCACCTGAAATCACTATAATGGGGTCACAGAATCCCCCCTCGGCTAGAAACGTGGACAAAATTGACCGACTTCTACCCGCCCTCCTTATCCTTATAGCGCTAGCTAACTGTGGTGGTGGTCATAATGACCCGATGATGGAGACGAATCAATCCACCATCCAAGGAGCGAGTGCTGGCGACACCGTAATCCAGCCGGTGGAGACCGTCGAAACCCGTTTCGCTCTGGGCGCAGCCGCCGCCTGGGACTTTCAAGCAAAAAACAGGGATGGATTTCCCGACCATCGCCCCGTCACAATTGACTGCGACCGCGATGAAGGCTGGCGAGTCGAAGATGATACGATGGAGATTCGCACCGATTCCTGTAACTATCTGTCGCTGACCCAGGAAAGTCTCATCAACATACCAGCGGGGAATCGAATTGAATTCTCCTTAAGTCACGGCGATCTGGTGTACCGCGAGAGCACGTCGGCCCACGTGGCATTATCAATCGCCGGAATTGTGGTATGGGATAGAGAGATAGATATTCCCTCCGAGTCGGCAATTATCAGGGAAGACCTGGTGCTGGGCTTCGATATCGCCCAACGTGATTCAATCGAGTTCCATCTGCACAACCATGGATCAAACGCTTGGACACTACATAGCATTGATGCAATTTTGACTGGTGACATCGCTCCGGATGAATTTTGCCCTACCTATGACAGCACGTTTTCTGCAATACAGGCTACGGTTTTTGAGCAGGCAGACTGCAACAACTCGCTTTGTCATAGTAGCGATAGTGCGGCTGGTGGTCTCGACTTGAGTACAGATTTTGCCTACGACAACCTAGTCGATGTCGACTCGGTCAGCAGCAATCTCCTGCGGGTCAATCCGCGCAGACCCTCTGCCAGTTTTTTGTATCAAAAACTATCGGCCAAAACTTTTCCAGGGAGTTACGAGGTGGTGGGTAGCCCAATGCCGGTGTCGGGCGAGAGTATTTCTGCCGGCCAATTGGAGGCGCTACGATTGTGGATTGAAGCCGGGGCCCCGAAAGATGGTTCGGTGGGCGACACGTTGGGTCGAGGTGAAGATGAAATCGAAGAGCTGCTGGGTGTGTGCCTGCCTGAGCCCCGCGCCATCAATGTCCTGCCGCTGGACCCACCAAACGTAGAGGAGGGCGTGCAGTATGAAATGCCCGCCCACGAGGTTCTGGCGGAAGAGGAAAAGGAACTCTGCTTTGCGGTCTATGAAGATTTTCGCGACAAAATTCCGCCGCAGTATATGGATGGCTCTCAATCCATTTTCTATGTGAATGATGAAGATGTTCGCGAAGATCCCTTTACCCATCACAACGTGTTGTTTTACTCCGGTGTGCCAGATGACCAGATACACGATCCAAGTTTCGGCGAGTGGACGTGTGCCGGCGGCGAGGATCAGGGCATGAGTTGCGAACCAACCGACTTGCAAAGCTGTGGCGCGGGCAAATGTCGCAGCGAGGTCGAGAACAGCATCGCCTGTCAGGGTTACGGCCCGGTCAGCGGCCGTGTCAACCCGATAACCGGTGTCAATCGATTCTCGGTTTTCAGCCCGAATTATGGTCCGGGATTCTACGATGAAATACCAACCCGCGGTATCTTCTACTGGAATTCCCACGCCTTTAACCTGACCACCGATGATGCCCAGCATCACGTCTGGCGCAATCTGTTTTTTGCCGACGACAGGCGCTTCAAGGCTGAGAGAATTACCATTTCCACTTTTATCTATGCTGGCGCTGGCACACCGCCCTTCACTCGGCAGGAAGTCTGCCGCGAATACGTATTGAATCAGGATGACGCTCTTACAGCCATTTCCTCACACACCCACAAACGCGGTGAACTCTTTACTATTGCGGTCAAGGGCAGTGATCCCTTTTACAGCACTACCAACTACGATGAACCTCCCTATATGAAATTTTCCCCACCCTGGGAATTCTCCAGTGACAAGGTAGAGGATAGAACGCTGGTTTATTGCGCCACCTACAACAACGGGCTCAACGACGACGGCAGTCTTAACGTGGAAACTGTCACAAGAAAATCGAGAAAACCCAGCCGCAGTTCCTGCACCCCCAGCCATTGTGCCGAGGGAGTGCCAGGCAAGTCCTGCGACCCAGATGATCACGCCAGCTGTGACTCCAGTCCCGGTGTCGGCGACGGCATGTGCGATGCCTGTCCGATTTCAGCAGGGATTACCAGCGATGACGAGATGTTTATACTTTTAGGTGCCAAGGTAGCCAATTTTGCAGGTCTGCTGACCGACACTGGCGCCATGCTGAGCATTAATCGGCCTCTACCCGGGCAGCTCTTCGCCGCCGGAGAGACCTTGAAACTCGCTCTGGACGTACGCAATTTCACGCTGGTCGAACCCGATACGGAACACCCCCACCAGGATGACGGAGGCAGCCATTCAGAGATCGCGCAGGGGCTTTATTATATCTATCTCGATGGCGAGGACGATGACGACCCACACCTCATCCAGTGGCATACCATAACGGATTATACGCTACCCGCGGACATCGATTTGGGTGTGCACACGCTGAGAGTCAGTTTGCGTGCAGCCGACGGCCACGCCATAGGCGTGGAGGCCTCGGTATCGATTACTGTGCAGTAACGTGGCTAATTTTTGCCCCTGGACAGCGACATCCGCTTTATCATCCGCATTAAGAGATAGAATATGGAACAAGTCACAACAAGGGTTCTAATGTAATGAACCACCCCCATCTACGCTTCTAGACCGGCGGGGTTTTCCAGACTAGATTTAGTCTGAAGGACCTTAACCTTGGATGGGAGATCGACATGACTATAAACATGCTGGGCATTGATATTGCCAAGAACACCTTTCAGCTCCACGGCGCCAATAGCTCTGGCAAAGCCGTTCACAGAAAACGCTTGGCTCGGCGTGAACTGGCCGCTCATGTAGCCAATCTGCCAACTTGCACCGTTGTGATGGAAGCTTGCGGAGGAGCCAACTACTGGGCACGAGTTTTTCAAAGTAGCGGCCATTCAGTAAAACTGATCAGTCCTCAGTTCGTAAAACCGTTCGTGAAGACCAATAAGAATGATGCCAACGATGCGCTGGCTATTGTCGAGGCGGCGAGTAGACCATCGATGAACTTTGTGCCGATAAAGCAGGTTGAACAGCAGGATATCCAATCAATCCACCGAATACGCACTCGAATCGTCAAGAACCGAACAGCGTTGATC
>JBLHKV010000311.1:0-4301 GCA_047618115.1 Halieaceae bacterium
ACGGAACGAGCGCGAGTTGGCGCACCGGACGTAAGCCCCTTTGGTTTGAAAATGGTCGGACCTGTTATTTACGCCTTTGGTTCCGATGAGCAAAAGCAGCGATTTTTACCGCGGATTCTCAACAGCGAGGACTGGTGGTGCCAGGGCTATTCTGAACCCGGTGCGGGCTCGGACCTGGCCTCGCTGAAAACCCGTGCCGAGCGAGATGGCGATGACTACGTCGTCAGTGGCTCAAAAATCTGGACGACCTACGCCCAGTATGCCGACTGGATATTTTGCCTGGTGCGCACGGATAACTCTGGGCGCAAACAGGAGGGCATCAGCTTTCTGTTGATCGATATGACCAGTCCCGGAATCACCGTCAAACCCATAGGCACGATAGACGGGCACCACAGCTTGAACGAGGTTTTCTTTGACCAGGTGCGGGTGCCTTTAAGCAACCTCGTGGGCGAGGAAAATATGGGCTGGACCTATGCCAAGTCCTTGTTGGCGCACGAGCGGGTGTCTATCGCGGGGGTCTCGGACTCCAAGCGAGGATTAGAGAACGTCAAGCAGATGGCTTTGGCCGAAGTTGGCAGTGGCGATAGCCTGATGAACAACCCACTGTTTGCCGCCCGGGTTGCAGAGGTGGAAATTGAGTTGATGGCACTAGAGTACACAGAACTCAGGGCGTTGGCTGCCATGGCTGGAGGAGGGTCACCGGGAGCCGAGTCGTCCCTGCTGAAGCTGAAAGGCACCGAAATTCAACAACAGGTACAAGAGCTGGCTATGGAGGTGGCGGGTTGCTACGGCGGCGTCATTCAGGGTGAACTCAACGATGAACAGCTCGGCCACGACCACGCCGACGCGATTCGGCGCTCTTACATGTATGGTCGTGCCAGCACCATTTACGGGGGGTCTAATGAGGTCCAAAAGAACATTACCGCCAAATACGTCCTGGGACTGTAGGAGTTTTCGACCATGAATTTTGATTTGAATGAAGAACAGACTTTGCTGAAGGACAGTATCGAGCGTTACCTGTCCAATCAATATGACTTTGACCACCGGCGTGAGGTTGCGCACAGTGAGAGCGGTACCGATGCTAAAGACTGGCAAAATTTTGCCGAGCTGGGATGGCTATCGATACCTTTTGCAGAGGATGCCGGTGGGTTTGGTGGCGGAGCGGTCGACACCATGGTGATTATGGAGCAACTGGGCCGAGGATTGGTTTTGGAGCCCTATCTGGAAACGGTGCTGTTGTTTGGAAAGCTGTTGGAGGCCACTGCTGATAGCGAGAGCCCGGCAATTGAGTACCTGGAAGCAGTGATATCTGGAGAGCTGACCGGGGCTTTGGCCTATCAAGAGCGGCAGAGCCGTTATGAGTTGGCTGACGTCAACACGCGGGCGCGAAAAGAGGGTGATAACTGGCTCCTGAGTGGTGAGAAGACAGTTGTGTTTAACGGTGCTATTGCCGACAAATTTGTAGTGTCGGCGCGGGTCTCCGGCGGACCTGGAGATCGAGATGGGCTGGGCTTGTTTCTGGTCGATGGCGCTGCAGAGGGGTTAAAGCGGACAACATTCCGGATGATGGATGGACGTCTGGTAGCAAACATTGGGCTGGACGATGTCGTCGCGGAACAGATGCTGGCGAGCGGGGAGGCGGGTTATGCTGTTTTGGCCGCAGCCATTCAGAACGCTACGCTTGCAGTGTGCGCCGAGGCCGTTGGCATTATGGATCGGCTGCGGGAGGATACCCTGGAATACGCCAAAACCCGAGAGCAGTTCGGCGTCTATATTGGTAGTTTTCAGGCTTTGCAACACCGCCTGGTCGACATGTTTTCTGCTTGTGAACAAGCTCGATCTCTTTTATACCGCACTGTTTGCTCCATGGATGAAGGTCGCGACGATGTTGCCGCCAATGTTCATGCACTTAAGGCAATGATCGGAAAAGCGGGAAAGGCAGTGGGTGCAGAGGCTATTCAGATCCACGGAGGGATGGGTATGACTGATGAGCTTCCCGTCGGCCATTACGTTAAGCGACTACTGATGATTAACACTTTGTTTGGTGACCGCGATTATCATTTACAGCGCTTTGTCGAGTTGAGTAAGCCTATCGAAACGGCAAGTTTGACCGCGATTGTGGTAGACGAGCACGCCGCCTGAGGAGATTGTTCTGGCATCATGAAGCACTTTGAGTTCGGCAAAGCAGCGCTCGCCCTTGCGTTTTGCAACTGGGCGACCGCACCAACCGGGGCATGGGCCGAATCCGTAGTTGTGCCTGAACCCGTGCACTCGACCTCTGGAATCACCTTCGATGGATCCGATTTCCTGATAGTAAGCGATAAGGCTGCCGGGACTTTATTTCGCTATACACCCAGCGCCGCCGAGTTGCTAAATGGACACGGCCCACGAATAGCCTCAATTAAAATCGCCAGGTCGCGTCAAGAGGCGATATTTGGCGGCGCATTGGCCTCGGATTTGGAAGCCGTGGATCGCTTGGCAAATGGTGAGGTTGTGGTGCTTTCCGAGGTGCTGGGTGCCGTACTGACCCGGGATCGAATTATTGCCCGGTACCCTAAATCTCTCGCCGAGGTGGGTGGTCGTGGACTGGAAGGCCTGGCGATTCACCACAGCGCTGGAATTGCAGCACTCTGGGAGGGTGGGTATCCGAGCCCAGTTGATCTCCCTACGAGATATCCCGGCACGGGAGAATTTAATGGCGGTCCATTCAAGCCACTGGTCTGCGTTCATCTCGTTCCTACCGACACCGACTTGAAGGTCTGTGAGAATGGGGAGGGGGTTGTGGTATTGCAGGTGCCAGAGGCACCGTCCAGCGACCAGGCATTCAGGGCGCCCGATTTAGTCTGGAGTGCCGATGGAGAGTCTTTCGTGGTGCTGCTGACTTCACTTAATGCTTCGACACACGCTTTCAAGTACAAGTGGCTGCAGAAGTTTTCTCTGTTGGGGCTACCGATAGGGCCGCCGCTGAATCTGTGCGAAAAGGGCTATTTGCCAGGCGAACTCCGGTCGGGTCCCGGAGGCAATGTCGAGGGGCTGGGTTGGTATGAAGTGGGTTCGAGCGTGGCCCTGATCAATGACACAATGCTTACCGCAACCGCGGTGGTGCTCTCTATCGATCCATGGCCGGAGACGGATCGGACAGTTCGCTGTGACCTCCCTTTTTCCTCGTGAACAGACCTCGGCCTTCGGATGGTAGTGCACTGGCCTAAAAATTCATTGCTGAATCATCGCCCAGTTGACACTATGAGGCCACCACCGGCTTAAGGAGTTCAACTTGGATTTACTCAACGGTTTTATATTATCAATAGATAGTGTGCTCGGTTCGGCACCCTGGTTCCCCTTTGTGTTGTTGGGGGTTGGCTGCTTTTTTACATTTTATCTTGGATTTCCGCAAATCCGTTATTTTCGTCATGCGTGGGGAGTACTGACCGGCAAGAAGCGCGATGGTGACGCGCCGGGCGATACCAGTCACTTCCAGGCTTTGACCACGGCCTTATCGGGAACCGTGGGCACGGGAAATATTGGTGGTGTGGGCCTTGCTATTTTCCTGGGTGGACCGGCCGCATTATTTTGGATGTGGGCCACAGCTTTTTTCGGTATGGCTAGCAAATTTGTTGAAGTGACGTTGTCTCACAAGTACCGGGTAGTGACGGATAACGGCACGATGGCGGGTGGACCCATGTACTACATGGAGCGCCGATTGAAGATGAAATGGTTGGCTGGCTTCTTCGCTGTCGCCACCGTTATCAGCTCATTTGGCACCGGATCCATGCCGCAAATAAATAATATCGCGCAGAGCCTTAACGTCACTTGGGGTGTCCCCCATATGGCCAGCGGCGCGGTTCTCTCTGTGCTTTTGTTTATGGTGATTGTGGGCGGGATAAAGCGGATAGCTAAATTTACCCAGGTCGTAGTGCCCGGAATGGCATTCCTTTATTTGGTGGGAGCGGCAGGAGTGATCTTTGCCAATCTCGAGAATATCGGGCCGTCATTTGTCAGCATCTTTGCCGATGCTTTTAGCGGTTCGGCCGCCACGGGCGGTTTTCTTGGCGCTACCTTTGCCTACGCATTTAATAGAGGGGTTAATCGGGGACTTTATTCCAACGAAGCCGGACAGGGTTCTGCACCTATCGCCCACGCAGCTGCACGAGCGGACGAACCCGTGTCGGAGGGCATGGTGTCTCTTCTGGAACCGTTTATCGATACCATCATCATCTGTACGGTAACTGGCCTGGTCATACTGGCTTCAGGTGCCTGGTCGGAGAAATTTGAGAACACCTTTCAGCGCAGTGATATGGCTT
>JBLHKV010000312.1:0-4254 GCA_047618115.1 Halieaceae bacterium
CGTTGAAAAAACAAGCCACCATCCGTTTAATTTCGAGATGGATAGCCAAGCATACCTGTCATTTGGGTGCTGGCAAGTTAATGGGCTATCACTGGCAGAATTGATGAATGAACACATACAAGCGTCACCGATTCCCACCTGACATTATTTCCTATGCCGCTTGGCTCTACTACAGGTTCAATCTCAGCCATCGCGACATCGAAGGTCTACTAGCCGAACGAGGCATCACTGTCAGCCGCGAAGCGATCCGTCTGTGGTGCATCAAACTCGGAGCTATATACGTCAGGCGTTTGAAGAGAAAGCACCGAGGATACGGCGATACCTTCTCCCTTGACGAAGTTTTTTTGAAGATCAACGGCTAACAGCACTACCTTTGGCAGGCCGTAGATCAGGACGGCGAAGTTGTTGATGTCTTTCTTCAGGCCAAGCGAGATGGCGCAGTTGCAAACAGGAATATATCGGCGAGTCGCCGTTTGCATGACCCAATGACTTTTCATCATTTGGTCACCACGGACGGTTTTCGGCATACGGAAAAAGAAAAACCCCTGTAAATCAAGGATCTACAAGGGCTACTCTACGAATATGGCTCCGCCTGCTGGGCTCGAACCAGCGACCCAATGATTAACAGTAGATCAAACCCCGCTCTTTTGCTGCAACTGGCAGGCCCTGAGTGGCAGGGGTTGCAGGTCATTTGTTACCATCGTGACTGACGGGGAACACAAGTGATCCTGATTGTCGCGGCATACGTACACTTTATCGACTAACAAAGAGTGCACTACCATGTGGAAGTATACCGGCGAAGAACGTCCTGACTTTGCTCAAGAGCCCGGACCCAGGCAGGAGTCGGTCTGGGACTATCCAAGGCCTCCCGTCCTTGTTCCTTGTGATGCACTGGTAGAGGTCATACGGGACGGAAACATAGTTGCCAGAACGCGTTCGTCAATGCGAATACTGGAAACGGCCAGCCCACCGACGTATTACCTTCCAGGTGATGATGTCGACTGGACACAATTAGTAAAAGTAGGCAATAGCAGCTACTGCGAATGGAAAGGCGCGGCAACCTATTGGGCCCTGATATCTGACCCCGGTTCAACGATGGTGGCATGGAGTTACGAGAAGCCCAGCGAACAATTTCGCGACATCGACGGCTGCGTCTCTTTTTACCCTGGTCGCATTGCCTGCTTTGTCAGCGGCGAGAGAGTCAAGCCTCAGCCTGGTGAGTTCTATGGTGGTTGGGTTACCAGTAGTATTGCTGGGCCTATCAAAGGTGCCCCGGGCACCAGTCACTGGTAAGGCGGCCGTCGACGATGCCACTGTCCGGTCTGCCAGCTAGAGATATAAAACTTGGCCAGTAGAAATAGACTCCCTATTTTTCCCTTCTTCGGAATACTGCTTATGACTTTATCTACCACGTCGCTCATCGCTTCGGACTCCCTCGCCCCAGCGGAAAAGCTGATCTCGGACTTCACCAACACTAGTCCGGATCTACGCTGGTACGTGGTCAACGATAACGTCATGGGCGGCAAAAGCGAGGGTGATTTCATGCAAAACCAAGGCGAGTTAATTTTTTCTGGCTCTACCAATACCAATGGAGGTGGCTTCAGCTCTATACGTTCCGGTCCAATGCAGATGGATCTGTCCAGCCACGAGGGAATTCGCTTGTCACTGAAGGGGGATGGTCGTCGTTACACCTGGCGGTTGACAACAGTTGCCAGCTGGCGAGGAAGAGTCATCAGTTACTTGGCTGATTTTGCCACCCAAGAGGGTACATGGAGTACTGTGGATGTTCCCTTCACTCGTTTTGTTCCCAGGCTTCGGGGTAGACGATTGAATGGACCCGAACTCGACCCGGCGAAAATTACTGGTATGGGCCTAATGATCTACGACAAACAGGACGGCCCGTTTAAGTTGAGCATAGACAACATATTTGCCTATCCTTCCGACGATCAGTTCACGCTAGCAAGCTATAAATGGAAAAATCGCGTACTGATCGTGAGCGTTCCAAGCGATGACGACAAACACCTCGTCGATTTGAAAAATGAACTGATGGCGGCACCTTGGGAATTTGAGAGTCGTGACATGATTCTCGTCATTCTTCTGGATGCACCAGAATCAGGATTGCGGGACAGGAGATTAACGTTCGAAGAAATCGATGCGACGCGCACGACATTGGGGATACGTCCCGGAGAGTTCGCAATTAGACTTATCGGTAAGGACGGGTCAGTGAAATTGGCGACAGAGTCGCCAACACCGATGAACGACATCTACGCGCTAATTGACAGTATGCCTATGAGAGCAAGCGAAAAGCAGAACCGTTAGAATCGACCAGTCTTGTAATGTTGAGCGGTGTGAATCTTCGATATGACTATGGGCTATTTGCGGTGACTGTAGGCCCGCCTAATCACCTCAGCGACGGCCAACAGTGTGGCTAACAGCGATAGTGTTGCAGCAGCCCCAACCACTTCTGGCGTTGCAACCTGCCGACTGGCAATGCCATAGGCCGCCCAGGCTATCACCAGCACGTAGGGGATGTCCCTGAGGCGCAATATCACGGCCGCGCCGATAGCACCGGCAATGGCCAGCTTTAGCAAGGTCCAATCCACCGCCGACAAGCCCATATTGTCCCAGCCCATGGCAATTTGCAGGCAACTGATATTCGCAATGCTCGCCACCGTAATCCAGCCGGTGTACAAGCTAAAGGGCAACCGCAGGCACCACCATTCGCCGTTTGAAGAGGGCGGGCCCGCGGCTCGCAAGGCGCGATAAATCAGTATCAAGGTGAGCAAGATTGCCGCCATTAATAACAACGACAACCACAGTAGGTCGTAGTGCCAGACAAAAATCCAGCCAGCGTTGGCAACACAGTTGGCGATAAACAGCGGCCCTATTTTGGCTAGAGTTTGATGGCAGCGCTGAGCCGGAAGCGCCTGATAGATGACAAACGCGGTCAGCGATAAATAAATAAGGCCCCAAATCGAAAATGTGAAACCGGCTGGCGTGAACAGTGAGGGGTATTTGGCAGACACCTCGCCGGTATTTTGCCCGTTGATGGGAATGCCATTGGCCATAGCGTTAATGACAAGCACACCTATGAAGGCGACGATGTTGCCGAGCCAGTCGTTTGTTGATCGCTGCATGGAACTGGCCTGTTCTGGCTTAGAACTCACGCGTTTCTCCAATTTTGAGCACCCACGCCGCACCCTCTGCCAGATTTGAGTCTCGCGCTGCTGCTGTGAAGCGCACTGGGGGTTCTCCAAGCGGCTCGTCGGAAAGGTCAAACGTGCCAAAGTGCATGGCCACCGCCCGCCGGGCGCCGAGGTCGTTGGCGGCACGCACGGCTTCCTCGGGATTCATATGCGATTCCCGCATCATGGCGCGAGGCTCGTAAGCCCCGATCGGTACTGCTGCCAGATCGAAGGGGCCCAGGCTGGCACCAATGGTCTCAAAGCCTGGAAAATAACCCGTGTCTCCCGCGAAATAAAAGCGCCGCTCGGCTCCGGTTACTGCCCAGGACGACCAGAGGGCCTTGCGGTCATCTGTAAGGCTGCGTTTGCTCCAGTGTTGGGATGGCAAGCAGTGAATAGTCGCACCCTTGTAAACTGCCGTCTGCCCCCAGTCGAGTTCCTCAACATTGGCTATGCGCTGGCTTCGCAGCAGTTCCCCATTGCCGAGCGGCACATAGAACACCGTCTCTCGACTGCGCCGCGACAAGGCACGCAACGTGGGCAGGTCGAGGTGGTCATAGTGATTGTGGGAAACAACCACAAAATCGATCGGTGGCAGGTCCTCCATACGCAAGCCGGGCTCTACGAAACGTCCGGGGCCAATCAGCGGCACCGGGCTGGGCCTGTTAGACCACGTGGGGTCGGTCAGGAAGGTGACATGCCCCATCTGTACCAACAGTGTGGCATGACCAATCCAGGTTACAGTGGGAACACTGTGGCGTGCATTTTCCCGCAGGAACACTCCATCGTTGGCAACCCGTTCGGGGGCCTCCTCTCCAGAGCGAAAATACGTGCCAAGCCGACGCAGCATAAACGGAAATCGCACCGCAAAGGTGCCGTGACCAATCTCTCCGGCGGCGTTGGTAAAACGGCCATCTTCACCCCGAGGTGCACCGTTGGAATACTCGTCGGAGTTGCCCGCAGCATGGACCGCGGGAACAGCGAGGGCTGCACAGAGCAGTAGATTCAGGAAATGGCGACGCACTCGAAGCCTCTTTACGGTTGACAGCACTAGCGTATCACGGTGCCA
>JBLHKV010000313.1:0-4248 GCA_047618115.1 Halieaceae bacterium
GCTGATTCTCCGCACAGCCTAATACTCAGCTGCTGTCCTCGAGCGAAGTTATAGGCATCCGCAGGGGTGGCTGTTACGCCCCATGCCGATGCGTCACCCGACAGAGCGGTATGCACATGCAGTGCTCCGAAGTAGGCGTTGCGGATCGAGTTGCTCTTGAGACAGGGTTCGCGCGAGGTCGCAACATAATTGGGCTGCACTGCTGCTTGTTCCAGAATGGCATCAAAATCTCTCGATTTGTCCGCTATCGTAGCGGCATGATAATTAAGCCACCAGGCCAGCGACGCGACCAATGCTATTGTTAACAGCGAAGCCGCTTTAGCCAGCCGGCTTGCCACAACTATCACTCTTACAATTGCTTAGGTCCTGTGGTTTCATAGTGCTCTTGAGGTGTGCCCTGAATTTGGATGTAAGGTTAGCATGACCATCTATATGTTGCGTAACTACATGGTCATTTTGCAGGTGTTCATCCAATTTTTTTGTGGAATAGTGTAGTCCTTATTGAGGAGACGCAATGATGGTAAAGCAAAGATCTTTGGTGCCTGGGTTGTCCGTTATTTTGGCTGTCGGCTCGGCAGCTATGGTCCCAAGTCTGACTCTGGCTCAGGTTGTACTCGAGGAGGTCATTGTTACTGCTCGCAAGCGTGAGGAATCGCTGCAGGAAACTCCCATTGCCGTGTCCGTTTTTTCCGGGGATAGCCTGAAAAATCTTGGTCTGAGCGACATTGCGGATCTGACCAAGGTCGTACCAAATGTCGATATGTATACCGGCAACGGTACAACCGGCAAAGGGGTTGTATTCATTCGCGGTATCGGGGCTCGCAATACCGGTGTTAACTTTGACTCTGGTGTTGGAATTTATGTAGATGGAGTTTATCTCTCCCGAGCTGATGGCGCGGTGCTGGACAATGTTGATGTGCAAAGCGTTCAGGTATTGCGGGGCCCGCAGGGTACCTTATTCGGTAAGAATACAACCGGTGGCGCTATTCTCTATACCACTAATCGGCCCAGTGATGAGCTTGAAGGATACGTCGAGGTAAGGACGGGAAATTTCAATCAACTGGATGGGAAGCTAACGGTTAATGTGCCGCTGATCGAAGACAGTTTGATGTCGCGCTTTTCAGTTTATAGCACCAATCGGGATGGTTTCGTCAAAAGCAGCTCTAACGGCAATCCCGATATACCCGACGGTGCGGAGTATAACGATGTAAAGCGTTATGGTGGCCAGGCCCAGCTGCGCTGGGTGGCCAGCGACGCACTCATCTTCGATTTGAGCTACAACTACAACAGAACAGACCAGGCCTCCCGCGGACAAAATTGCGAGGTGATAACAGGTGTTCCCGGTGCGGGTTGGCAGGCGGGTTTGCAGGATCCCTTTATTGTTATTCCCTCTACCGGGAAGACGATTGCCGAATGGTGTCAGGACAACCAAGACCTGGGCATAGATAGAATCATGGCCGATCTGTTGCCTAATCGCTACGAAGCTCAGGTGAGTGGCCTCGCTCTGGCAATAGACTGGGAACTCGGCGAGGGCGTGAACTTCAAAAGCATCAGCTCTGTACGCAACACGCAAGCCAGTGAAGTCAACGAACTGGACGCGATAAGTATCCCTAATTTGGGTCGTACCAATTATGGATGGAACGGTGCCGAGCCGAGTAACACCGATGCATATAGTCAGGAGTTTCAGTTAGCGGGTACGGCGTTTGAT
Source organism: Halieaceae bacterium (assembly GCA_047618115.1). Lineage (GTDB taxonomy): Bacteria > Pseudomonadota > Gammaproteobacteria > Pseudomonadales > Halieaceae > CALJGI01. The sequence continues at coordinate 1,709 of JBLHKV010000313.1, forward strand.
GAGAGGCTGGATTATGTGGTCGGTGTATACGCTTTTCATGAAAGGACCGATCAGGGTACGGTGGCCTCTCCGACGGGGCCGTTTTTTAATGCAATATTTAACCCTGACCAGGCGTTCTATATTAATCAAACCACTACACTCCTGGCTAGGAATCGAGCTGCTTCGGCCTTTAGTCAGCTCGACTGGAACTTCAATGACTACTGGCGCCTGACAATGGGGCTGCGCTACACCTGGGAGGAGCGCGAACTAGAACGCAAATTTCGGATTGCGGACCTCAACACCCTGGCCACAACCGGTGACGCTACGACTTCACCCTTCGGCGATACCTTCTTTGTGTTTCCCAGCGGGCCGGATACCTTTAACGGCAACCACCTGTTTGTAAAAGCACAGGACCCTAGCAATCCCGGTCAAGTCGACCCACTTGCCGATCAGAAAATGAAGACGGATGATACTGATGTGACGCCGATGCTGAGCATTCAGCGCACCTTCGAAGAAACGGCTTTTATGGATCGTGGCTCCGTGTATTTTACTGTCGCCAACGGATTTCTTTCCGGGGGGATCTCCGACACGGTCGATGTTTTGAATCGGAAAATCTATGCGTATGAACCTGAAGATGTCTGGAACTATGAAATCGGTTTTAAAATGGATAGTTGGGATAACAAGCTACGCCTTAATACGGCGCTGTTCTATACTGATTACACCGATCGTCAACTTACCACCGTACGCATTAATCCCGATACTGGCCGTATTGCCGGTGCTTTGATCAATGCCGAATCTTCCAGTATCGCTGGGTTGGAAATCGAACTAACTATAATCCCCATAGAAAATTTGCAGATAACTGCCAATGCGACTTTTAACAACGGTATTATCGATACCTACGATGATGAACGCATTTTAGCGACGATCCCAGGGTCGGTAATACCGGAAGGCTGCCAGCGAATATTCGTGGGTCTGAGTGACGTAGATAACTGCCCGATCGACCGCTCCGACGAAGACCTGCCGCGTTTGCCAGATCAGGCTTACTATCTGGCTGCGCAATATAGCTGGGAAATAAGCATCGGTAAGATAGCCTCCATGGTGTCCTGGTCCTACCGCAAAAATGTCGATAATTGCTTCGATCGCGCGAGTTGCCTGGCTGGTCTTTACGAGGTTGATCAGAAGGACCTTAGTGCCCGCTTGACCTGGACATCGACTGACCAAGCCTGGCGGGTGACAGCCTATGGTAATAATCTGACAGATGATCGCTATATCTCCGGAGGCACGCCACTGGTGGACGTTACGGAAACCGCAGGTACAGTGTATAACTTACCCCGTACCTACGGGCTGGAAGCTGCCTATACCTGGTGAACGTTTTCGGCTTTCCTGCTTAACCGGCCATCGCCAATGCTTGCTCAAGGTCAGCTAGGATGTCGTCTATATGCTCGATCCCGACCGACAGCCGTATCATTTCGGGTGTGACGCCGGCCTGTATTTGCTCGGCATCGGTCATTTGCCGGTGAGTTGTCGAAGCAGGGTGGCAGGCGAGCGACTTGGCATCACCTATATTGACCAGACGCTTAAATAGATTCAGCGCATCGTAAAAGCGTACGCCGCTCTCGAAACCACCATTTACGCCAAAGGACAGGATCGCGGCAGGCTTACCGCCCATGTATTTCTGTGCCAAATCGTAGTACGGCGATGACTCAAGTCCGGCATATTTTACCCATGCCACGTTCTGGTGGCCTTCCAGGTAGGTTGCAACTTTGAGAGCATTCTCGGTGTGCCGTTCCATGCGTAACGACAGCGTTTCGAGGCCCTGAAGAAGTTGGAACGCGTTCATTGGCGATAGTGAGCTACCGGTGTTGCGCAGGGGGACTGTGCGCGCACGACCTATATAGGCAGCCTCACCCAGGGCTTCGGTATATACCACGCCGTGGTATGCAGGTTCGGGTTCGTTGAGCATGGGGAATCTGTCGGCGTGTTCGGCCCATGGAAACTTCCCGGAATCGACGATCATTCCACCCAGAGTTGTACCGTGACCACCGATATACTTGGTGAGTGAGTGGACTACGATATCTGCCCCATACTCAAACGGTTTACAAAGTACCGGAGAGGCGACTGTGTTATCGACAATCAGGGGTACGCCTTTTGCGTGGGCCGCTGCCGCCACGGCGGCCAGATCAACGATGTTACCGGCTGGGTTTCCGATAGATTCACAAAATACGGCTTTGGTGTTTTCGTCTATCAGCGCAGCGATGCTGGCGGCGCTGTCGTCTTGCGCAAAACGCGTTTCGATACCCTGCTTGGGGAGCATGTGGGCGAAAAGCGTATAAGTGCCGCCGTAGAGTTGAGGCGTGGACACGATGTTATCGCCAGCCTCACAAATAGTCAGAATGGCGTAATTAATTGCAGCGCTACCCGAGCTGACTGCGAGCCCGCCAACGCCGCCTTCCAGTGCGGTGACGCGCTGTTCGAGCACATCGTTTGTGGGGTTCATGATCCGGCTATAAATGTTGCCCGGCACTGCCAGGTTAAAAAGATCGGCACCGTGTTGGGCGTTG
>JBLHKV010000314.1:0-4215 GCA_047618115.1 Halieaceae bacterium
AAAAGCGTCAGAAATTCCGGACTAATGCCCCATTGAACCAACGCGATGAGCGCCACGGGGATTGTCACCACTGTGGCGCCGATATAGGGAATCACTACAGATACCCCCACCAACAGCGCCAACAGGGCTGCGTAGTTGAGCCCCATCCAGGTAAAAGCAATATAACTTACGCCGCCCACAATCAATATTTCCAGCGCCTTGCCCCGCGCATAATTGGCGATCTGCTGGTCCATCTCTTTCCAGATACGCATTAACAGCGGCCGCTCTTGAGGTAAAAAGCCACCCATCCAAGACAGAATAAGGTCGCTATCCTTGAGAAAAAAGAACACCAGAATGGGGAGCAGTACGATGTATATCAAAATACCGACAAGATTGGGGATACTGGCCAGTGACTGGGACAGCAGGTACTGACCAACCTGCCCCGATTCAGCCTTCACCATATCCGTCAGTTCCTGAATCTGGGTGGCGCTAAAAATTGCCGGGTAGCGATCGGGCAACACCTTCAGATAGGTTTGCAGGTAGGTCAACATGGCCGGAATTTCAGTGGCGAGGCTACTCAGCTGCTTCCACGCGAGCGGCAGGAAGACGAGTAGGGCGGCTAGAAAACAACCAATGAAAATCGTATAAGCAGCGCCGACTGCCAGCCCGCGCGGCACGCCAATTCGCTGTAAACGACTGCTGATGCCCTGCATCAGATAAGCCAGAATCATACTGGCGATAACCGGCGCCAGGGTGCCACCCATCATCACGACCGCGACGATACCGGCAACAATGATGACCAGGAGTAAAATTGCCTCCTCGTGGTGGAAGTAGCGATCAATCCAGCGCCTGAATACGTCTAACATGAAAGTGCTCTGTTCACCCTTTGTCTTGCCTCTATTTTTTTTCTAGTACGTGAATGAAGATCCCATTTTCCTCTACGCTGGAGATTAGCTGGTGCCCGCTAAGCTCTGCATAGACTTTAAAATCTCGTACCGAGCCACGATCGGTGGAAAAAATCCTCAGCAGTGCGCCCGACTCCAGTTCAACGAGCGCGCGCTTGGCCTTCAACAGGGGCAGCGGACAGCGCAAACCCCGAGTATCCAATTCGCTGACCTCTTGTTCCGATGTTGCTAATTCAGTCAAGGTTACCGGGCTCCGTGTCTAAGAGCGCCATGATAGCCGAGTACCCGTACGATAACACCCGCTCGACCAATGGAAAATTCCGTGCAGCGAAACTAAAAATGCAGTAATTAGTGTGTTCTGCTTGTCAGATGATTCTTGGGTGAGATGATACGCTTTCACCGATTCCGGCAACAATGTAAAGTAAGCGATACGATGAGGCAAAACGACTCCCAGTGAATAAACTGTTACGCATCCTGCTGGCCACCACGCTGTTGGTTGGCCTATCGGGAACCAATACCGATGACCTGAAACTTCCGAATCTCGGCGAAGTCAGCGGCACTGTGTTTTCCGCCGAAAAGGAGCACCGCCTTGGGCGCGCCTGGTTACGCATGTTTCGCGGACAGGTACCGACCTCGGACGACCCACTTCTGGCTGATTACTTCGACAGCCTGATTTTCCGTCTGGCAACATTCAGCCAGGTACAGGATCGCAGGCTAAGTGTGGTTGTGGTCGACAACCAATCCCTGAATGCCTTCGCCGTACCCGGCGGCGTCATTGGCGTGCATACCGGCTTATTAGTGCAAGCCGAAAGTGAGGACGAGGTTTCCGCCGTACTGGCTCACGAACTTGCCCACCTCAGCCAACGGCATTTCTCCAGAGGCATTGAAGCCCAGCAGCGCAACGCCACGCTGAACATGGCAGGCATGCTTGCCGGCCTGGTGCTGATCGCCACCACCGGCTCCGATGCGGGTCTCGCCGCCCTTACCGCAACCCAGGCGGCAGCACTGGAATCACGGCTTCGCTACAGCCGGGGCCACGAGCAGGAGGCAGACCGAATTGGCATGCAGACCATGGTAGAGGCGGGCATGGATCCGCACGCCGTACCCACGATGTTTGAGCGCATGCTCAAGGCGGCGCGGTACTACGGCCGGCATATACCTGAGTTTTTGCTCACTCACCCGGTCACCGAGAGCCGCATTGCCGACACTAAAAACCGCGCACGCAAGTATCCCAGGACCGTCAAAACCAACAATCTGGAGTATCACCTGATGCGGGCCAGAGCTCGCCTGGCTCACGCCGACGACCCACAAGTGGCCGCTCAAGACTTTCGCACTTCACTGCGCGGCAAGGGCAAATCCCCCGAGGCCGATCGCTACGGTCTTGCCCTCGCTCTGAACCAGGCTGGCCAATACGAACAGGCAGCCGCTGAGCTGGCACCACTACTGGCCCATGACCCGGGGCGGTTGGCTTATATCATTGCCCAATCTGAAATCGATATCGAATCCGGCCACCCGGATGAGGCAGCCAAAACGTTGCTGGAGATGCTGCAGTTGACCCCCGGTAACTACCCGCTGGGTATGACCTACGCAAAAGCACTGCTGCGTGACAATCGCGCTCACGTCGCTGAGGAAGTGCTGCTGGATCTAAGCAAACGGCGACCTACCGAGCCGGCGATCTGGTATATATTGGCGGAAGCTCAGGGGCTCTCGGGTAATATTCTTGGCCTGCACCAATCCCGGGCGGAGTTTTTTATTCTGCGTGGCGTCCTCGACGAGGCCACTCGCCAGCTCGAGTACGCGCTGAAGCTCACCGAGCGCAATTATCAAGAAACGGAGGAAATTCGCCAGCGTATCCAGGATGTATTGAGCATGCAGAATGATATGGAATTATAGGGGGCGATCGTCAGAGGGTGTATCCGTCAGAGAGTACCTGGTCGTGTTGCGCATCGACCGCATCTTCAAGCACTAAATCGGCGGCTGCGAAACACCACCAGGCACTCTCTGACTCAGTTCGGTGGAATGCAGGTAGAGGCGCTTGCGGCGTTAGGAGGTTCTTCAAACCGTGAGCCGCGTCCAACGCAAATCGACGGGTTGGAGTCTTCCGCGAGCACTGACGAGTCCCGGTTTTTTGCGCAGCAAAAAGAGGTCGAGTTGCGCAGCGGCCAACCCGGCGATTTGAGTTGCGGCTGGATTGAAGAACCTCCTAACGCCGCAAGCGCCTGGGGTTCAGCCGAAACGGCCTCGGGTTCAGCCGAAACCAGTCTTCATGCGTTACCAGTAACCGAAGTTTGTAAAGCAAGGGCAAAGTCGAGCATTCTCTGCAACGGGATCATCGCCTGCCTACCCAATTCGGCATCGACAAAAACTTCGTTGTCGTCGCGCTCGAAGACGGTGGCCAGACTATCGAGGGCATTCATCGCCATCCATGGACACTGTGCGCAACTCTTGCAGCTTGCGCCGTCGCCGGCAGTGGGAGCGACGAGTAATTGTTTCTCTGGCACCGTCTGCTGCATCTTGTAAAAAATACCGCGATCGGTCGCGACGATAAAACGCTGGTTGTCCATCTCCCGGGCAGCGTTAATAATCTGTGTGGTAGAACCCACACGATCCGCCAATTCGATAACAGAAGCTGGCGACTCGGGGTGAACCAGTACCGCCGCATCGGGATAGACCCGCTTGAGATCGAGTACCCCTTTGGCCTTGAATTCGTCGTGGACGATGCAGGCGGCATTCCACAAGAGCATGTCTGCGCCCGTCTGGCGCTGCACGTAATCACCGAGGTGACGATCCGGCGCCCAGATGATTTTCTTGCCTTGATCGTGGATATGCTCGATCACGTCCAGGGCGATGCTCGACGTTACGACCCAATCGGCTCTGGCTTTTACTGCCGCCGAAGTATTGGCGTAGACCACAACCACCCGATCTGGGTGCAGATCGCAAAAGGCGGAGAATTCATCAATCGGGCAGCCTAAATCCAGAGAGCAAGTGGCTGCCAGGGTCGGCATGAGTACGCGCTTATTGGGGGTGAGTATTTTGGCGGTCTCGCCCATAAATTTCACCCCGGCGACGACTAGCGTGTCGGCGCTGTGGGCGTTGCCGAAACGCGCCATTTCGAGAGAATCGGAGACACAACCACCGGTCTCCTCGGCCAACTCCTGAACCGTGGGGTCAGTGTAATAGTGCGCAACGATAACGGCATTTTCGCGCTTCAATGCGCTCTTGATGCGTTCTTTTAGAAAGCGCGCGCGATCTGCTTCCAGCGGCGCGGCATTCAATTGAGAGAGGTGACGCTGGATAAACTCACGATCAGCTTCCGTGGCATCAAAGTTTG
>JBLHKV010000315.1:0-4213 GCA_047618115.1 Halieaceae bacterium
ATATATGCCAAGTTAACGTCCGGGCACGACAATCTATGCGACCGCCAATCTCAAACAACCCCCTTCCCCACTCTTTAAACGCAATCAGCCTCAGATCTCGATAATGCCCAGCCCGAACCTGTGCATGGCGAAATGTTAATTTCTCAATAATATCAGAGTGTTGCCGGTTGCTGCTTGCTCCAGCAAATATTACCCTGGGACAACATAAGAGATGTTGGTTACTTGCTTTTTCACCTGCTCACCACCCTGGCCAAGCTGATTAGCCCCGGCGGTAGCCGAACTGTTATCGCCGAGAACCTGCTCTTGAATCAGCAGCTGATCATCCACAGCCGGTCAAGACAAAGAGCACCCAATCTTTCAACACAGGATCGTGCCCTACTCGGTTTCTGGTCGTTGTTTTTGAACCCCCGGCGCATCGCCCGATAAGCCATCATCATCAAACCTTCTACCCTGCTCCGGTTTCACACTGCGCTAAAGAAACGAAAATACCGACTTTTGTACTCACCCAGCTGCAGGAGGAAGCGAGGCCCCACAGGACCACCGAAAGAAGTCATTGATGCCATCGTTGAGATGAAACGGCGCAACCCACGATAGGGCTGCCCCCGAATCGCCCAGCAGCTCAACTTGGTCTTTGATTTGGAGCTTGATAAAGACACAGTACGGCGTGTCCAAATCGTTGCCACATGTACCAATGTCGCATCCATTTGTTGAAAGACTTATCGGTAGCATCCGACGCGAGTTGCTAGATCAGACATTGTTCTGGACGGGGACTGACCTAGAAAATGCCTAAGCGGGCACGCATGGCATAGGGGCAGTGTTGCAGGGAATACAATATGGGTAAGTTTGAGTTGGATTCAGACATAACGAAGGTTCTGCCAGGTAAGATAAGGTTTTCGTGAGCATAAATGGCACACAGTCAGCTTGAAGCAAAGCGACAACAATGTCAGCAAGCAGTGCATTTTCAGTTAGGGTAGTGGCGGCAACAGCACGAACTTACCCACATGCCGTTTTTCCATAAATTCACTTTGCGCCTTAGCGATGTCTTTTAGAGCAAAGGTTTTGGCTACCAAGGGTATAATTTCGTTGCGTTCAACATAGCGGATTACGTTAGGAAACACCGGCTCATCCCATGCTGTACAGCCAATAAGCGAAATGTCTTTCAGGTAGAACGTGCGCATGTCCAGCGTTACCAATGGTCCACCGATAGCGCCCGACGATGCGTAACGACCACCTCGGCGCAGCACTTTTAACAGGGCAGCAAAGCCTATTCCAGCAACGTTGTCGATCACTGCATCGACGCTATTTTCACCCAACGCCTGGACAAGATCGTCGCTACGGTCTAACAACATATCTGCACCTAGTGACCACACACCTTCATGCTTGCTGCTTCCGGCCACTGCGACGATCGTTGCCCCCCGGCGCTTGCATAGCTGCACCACAGCCGAGCCCACCCCGCCCGAAGCTCCCGTTACCAGAATCCGATCGCCCCTTTTTACGCCAATCCGATGGACCATATTTTCAGCAGTTCCGTAGGCACAAGGTAAGCTGGCCAGCTCCGCATCGCTCCAATCACTCTCGACTGCGAAGACTTCTGAAGCGGGCACTGCGACATACTGGGCGAATGCGCCGTCAAAATCCGACGCCATCCAACGATTTTCGTGGGAGTCAAATCCGTGAGTTCGCATGCAGGCGCGCACCAACACACGCTGCCCTAGTAAAGATTGATTTGCGTCAGCGCCGAGGAGGGCAACACGCCCGCAGCAATCAGTACCTTGTATAAACGGAAAGGGGGTTGCCTCATTCCAGCCGCCATCGGATTTATGACTGGCTTCGGACTCCTGTACTTTCACCCCATCTTCCGTGCCGGTAGTAACCGTTGAAGAGTACCAACCTACGCGAGTATTTATTTCGGTATTGTTGACCCCGGCGGCAAGTACCTGCAGTAACACCTCGTCGTGTTTAGGCTTTGGTATCGGCACCTGTCGGTAGTTCAGGCACTCGTAACCGCCGTTGCCCGTGGTAACTATGGCCCACATTAAAGGTTCGCCTTCTCGAATCGTAAACCTATCTACAGCCATCACTTTGTCCCAAAATGGAAACCGCTGAACAATACCATACTTTGCCAGACGCCTATGACCGTGAAGGGACGTCAGCTCAAACAAGGCTAACTTCTAGCGTGCAACAGCGTTAAGATACGGCGAGGTTGCAGTCACGAGTAACCATCCTTCAAACTTGAATTGGGGAACGTCGCGATGTTGTACGTCAAGCTTGTTGCCAATACCAAGAGCCTGTTGCTGGTCACCACGGCGTTAACAATCGCAGCGTGTGAGAGGGGCTAGCCGGCACCGGTTGTTGCGATTAATCCTTTTACAACTTTCAACGCAGAGTTTGCCGTTACGCCAGAGGAAGCCACGACCTGGTCGATGGCGAAGCACAACAATTCTCCTCGATTGACTGGTAGTCCGGAATGGTACGGATGGATGCAGGACCTTGAGGCACGCTTCCAGTCATATGGTGTTGTCGACATTGTGCACAATGGCTGGGAGTTCGAACGTTGGGAAACATCCGATGATCCGACGGCCTGGTCGCTGACTATTGACGGCGAAGACGTGTGGGTTCCTTTTTACGGCGCCTATTCGGGTGGAACCGGCCCGGAAGATATCACGGCAGAACTCGTTTACTACGACCACGATGACCCGCCAGACTCCATCGAGGGCAAGATCGTCATCACCCCAACCCGTCCACCTCCCGCAAAACCGTTTCCACGGGGCTATCGGAACAATTACACCTATGTCGATTACGAGTACCGGACTGACGGAGATACTTATCCGGAACTGTTCGAATTCGTTGACCCGAGAGACTCTTATACTTTCGATATCTACTATCAACTGGGACAACAGCTCCAACAAATCGCTATCGATGGCAACGCGGCGGGACTTCTGATCGTTTACGACATGGGTTTCGAGCGCGTATCTGGTCTTTATGCATTCCCCGTACCATCTCTTTACAACGTGCCGACGCTCGCGCTGGACCGCGCAGGGGGCGCCAAAGTCTTAGCCAATTTGGCGCAGGGAAAGACAGCGATCTTGCGTCTTGAATCCAGAACGGAAACTGCTGACGCCTATCAATTGATTGCTTACCTGCCGGGCCCTCAATTACTCAGGACAATGGTGCGCTGGGCATTCTCGCAGCGATCAAATATTTTTCGAATATTCCGCAAAGCGAGCGGGCACGAACACTCACGCTCTATCTCGACTGCGGCACTACATCGGCGGCATGGAAGCGGCATACTCGGACGTTACCTGGTTTTAGCGACATCCAGAGATGAAGAACCCCGTAGTTGCCCTGATGCACATGGAGCATCTTGGCGAAATCGAGTATCGAGTGGATGGTGAAAGAATTGAGCAGACCGGCCTCGCTGAACACGCGGTTATCTGGACGCGCAACAACTCGATTCTCATCCAGGCTGCAATCGACGCAGTCAAAACACATAAGCCGCAACGGGTGACGGTGTCTGTGCCGGAACGGCCCGGTGTCAACGGTGAGCGACAGGAAGGCTGGTGGGGTGTTGCGAGTTTTGGACAAGGGAAATTACACCGAGGGGGTGGTGGCTGGGATTTGCCCATGTTCGGATTCGGTGGCTGGCTGGGCAATTACTGGACGACGCGTTCTGGCATAGAAGCCTGGGATAAGAATTTGTTTGTCGCACAGGCGAACACGATGACCCAGCTGACGGGTATATTAATGACCGCCGAGCTGGAGCAAGTTCGCAGTAGAGGTGTAACAGACAGCCGAGATTAGCGGAAATGTTCAGAGAAGTGAATTTACCAAAATTGCCGTACTCTTCTTTTGGTAGGCACCGGTATGTTTTGTACATGGATAAAGTATTTCAGAGACTAAGTTTTAGCCAGTCGATCAATGGCTATATAAAAAATTTGCGGTCAGATGGGGAGATTGATTTAACGCTAAAAGGCGCTCGGCTTCTCACGCAAGACATAGACGATGTTGTCACCTAGGAAGGCTTACTGGCCATCCACATGGCTGCCGATATGGACAAAATCATAGGCGAGACAATGCTGTTGGACGCTTTCGTATTAGCCAGCAACGGGCGTTTATGGCTGGATCAACCTGGTGTCTTCCTAGGATTGAAGTAGTAAACTGCAGTTTTCAGCGTCGACTAAATCATGAAAACACTGATACTGATATTGCTTGT
>JBLHKV010000316.1:0-4209 GCA_047618115.1 Halieaceae bacterium
GGCCCACCTTCTGGGCCCGTATGGCCTTTCCCCTCCCGCATAGCAACCAGAATTTCCACAGAAAGCTCTGCGGCGGTCTTTCTGATCTCGTTTTTACTTTGATAGGAAGTATTCCAGCTTCCAACCTGACCACCTGAGCTAATGTTGATCAATTTCATTTCGGCATCAATTTGTGCACCCTGCTTGATGACGCTACCAATGAGCACGAAACGCACACTCAGTTCCTGACCACCTCGAGTCGCACTAGCGATGGAATAGGCTTGATCGATTCCGCGCTTGGACAGGATTTCCTCCATATCCCGCTTGGCCAGCAGTCTTATTTCAGGTTGATTAGCAATCTCATTGCGAATCGACAACATGACATCGCTCTTGACTTCCATAGCGGCAATATTTTCGGGCCGAAATTGATAAATCGCCAGAGTAATTGTTTCTTGGGCGATCACATAGGCAGACTGCAGCGAGAATAAAACCGCTGCAGTGGTAAGCCAATTTCTGACTCGATCAGTTTTCGAATGAATGCGCATGCACCAGTCTATCGATCCGCGCCAGTGACTCAGCGGTTAACGGCGAGGCACTGACAGACTTGATCTTCTCGTTAAATATACTGTCGACATAACTTTCGAGGGCCTTGAGGGCTTCACCACGCCTTTCAAACTCCTCACCCTGATCAAAATAGGTCTTCTCCAAGCTTTGTAGTGGCCGCAGCACATCGATAGACAGTTCGTCGACCACTTCATCGGTCAACTGCTGCAAAATTTCCGTATCCGTGGCAATTTCCATGGGATCATAGGCGATCCCGGCATCGGGTAGACCCTCGTTACCGGTGTCGCGGGTCGGCTTTTTTCGCTCAATCGTATCGCCGCCTGTGGTGACGCCGGTCGACAAATCGACTATGCGGTACGCCAGGCTTAAAAAACCAACTTTCTTGATTTCGGCTACGTCGTACTCTGTAGTCTGAAAACTATCGACCTTAATCTTGGCTGGAGGCGCACCCGCGAGATCTTTTTTGCTGGGGTTGGGATGGATAGCCCGCCAATTGAGGAAATCGATATTGTCCTCAATGGTCTCTCCCACCTTATAACGAACTGTCCTGGAGCTCTTGGTTTCGGTGGTGTCCACTTTGTAAAGCAACACACTCCCCATTACTGCATAATCCACGCCCAGGACAAGCCCCATGTCCTTGGCACTGTCCGGGGATACCACTCCGATTTGGCCCAGGTTCATCTCATCCAGTATTGTCGTCAGCTTCTGCCGCTCGAGAATACTGATATCCCTTCCTGCGTTATCAAACAAACGAGCCTCTAGGTTGTTGCGCAAAATAACGCCGGCATCGGCGGTTTCGCTGGGGCTTTCAAAGCGAAAAACAGCAATACCCTTTCGGGATCTGGCCTCAATCGAATCTTCCATAGCGCGCTGCAGTTCGCCGAGCTCAGAAAAACCCGAATCGACCGTTCGCAACTTTTCCAGCAACACCCAGGCCAAACCAGGCTGGCCGTCTTGGCTGGCATTGTCCGCCTGCTTGAAAAGGTGTTTTGCAAGGTTTCCCTTGAGTGCGGCAAGCGACCCCAAACTTCCGTTGTCTTCCATACCTACCAGTTGAGAATAGCTTTTTGTTGCATCAACCAGGCGACCTTCAGACATCGCCAGATTAGCATCGTCAGCCAGCTTCTGAGCCAGCTGCCTGCTCTGGCTGGCCAGCAACTGCTGACAGATATTGTCATCGGTATCGTAGCGAAGTACTGCCTTGCAGTAGCGAGCAATTCCAATGGTATCACCTGCCTGCCTGGCCTCGGCCATTTTCGCCACATAATAATCTTTGTTATCTCGCTCACTAATTCTACCGAGCATGTTACGGGCAATATTGTTTTGTGGGTCCATCATAAGCAATTTGTTGACGGCGCTTCGGGCGGCCACCAGATCTTCCTGCTTGAGTGCACGCCCAGCTTCACCGAGATAAATTTTCCCCGCCTGCTGGCGCACCCGCGCCAGGCGCTGACCGGCATCTTCGTAGTTAGGAAAGACCGCTGTGACCTCGCCTAGTAACTTATAAGCTTCGAGCCACTGCTCAGATTCCATTGCCTGTACAGCTGCACGATAATCCCCTTCGAGGCCCGCGTAAAAACCTTCACGCGCTGAGTCAACGCGTGTAGCCACAGTCGCAAGACTCGCCGCATCGACGCCCTTCGCGGTTGCTTCAGCTATCAACCTACTGGCTTTATCGAAGGACTCTTTACTGACCCCTCCTGCCAATATGCTCGCCACCTCCATTTTTACCGACTTCGATAAATCTGCAGCATATTGGGCTCGCAGAGCTTTATAGCCGCCATTTCTTGGTTCCTTTAGTATGGCCTGGTCAATGGCAGCTAGAGCATCACCATAACGCTGTTGCGCCGCCAACCCACCGGCAATTTCGGCCTCGCTTTTACCCTGTGGGGTAGACCCGCATGAAGCCAGCATCACCACAACAAACGCCAGTAAAAGTCCTCTTAACATAATCCCATTCCCCGTTTACAAAACCCTAATTTGTAATGCATTTCCATTCATACCTTCGATAGCCATATCCGCATTCGAACGTCCAGACAGCGCCGCCGATAACTCGTCCAGCAGCTGTTCTGGCCAACCACTGTAAAGTACCGTCAGCACCGCACCTTCGGAATCCGCTGAGTCAGTAGTTATCGACTGCGCTCCCCGCAACATCCTGTTCAAATCCGCCTTAATGTCAGCTAATCTTCCACCAAGATTCTCTCCTGACAGTTCCAGGATAATGTTAGTGCCGCGAGCCTGATGCCGTAACCACTCTTCGTTGAGTTGCCAGCTTATCTCTTTATATAAACGTCGACTTGCATCTTTGTTAATAGACTTGAAAGCCTTTGCCTGATTACCACCGGCCTTGGAATCGTTGTAGGTAGCAGACGCAATTATCTCGCCTGCTCCAATTCTTTTCAATGAAGCGGTCGCCGAAACCTCGGTGCCCTTGATTACAACACCCTGGTACTCAGCTTCGCTGGTCTTCACGAAGGTGGCCACTTCGAGCAAAAAACCGGCTCTTTGCCTATTGCCCGAACGCGTATCAAAAACTTCAAAACCCTGACGTCTGAACTGCTGCTCCAGACCCTGCTGAAGCTGGCGCGCAACTTGACTGGCGGCAGCGTTACCCTCGCCTTGCACGTGAATCAGCAACCGTGGTTTTTTGTGCCAATGAAACTTCTTGAGCAATTTTTCGGTTGCCGACACCAACTCGTCGTTTTCAAAAGTGGCAACAATCTCCACTCTATATATGTCGCCAGGCTGTTGCTCGTCGAGGCTAATGGTGTACTGATCAATTCGACCCTTGACGCTAGAATAGATTTTATCGCTCGCGAGAGCAAAATTACCCACCTCTGTTCGAGATTCAACGTAGCTTCCCAACACTTGTTCCACTGCCGAGCGCTTGGCCTCTTCAAGAGCCGCCTTCCGGGCCTGCACAACTTTATTATCGATGATGGGTGCAATTCCTACCGCGGCTATCTCCCCGGCCCGAACTGACCCAACAATAAACAACAGACTTACAATTGCTGCAATTAATATTCGCATATAAACTTTGCCCCCATCGGATGCCTGTCCATCGGCCTCCGTATAAAATCTTCGCATTTAGTACCTTAGTACTCGTGGAGATGCGGTAATCAAAATATGGCTCACTCGGGCTAATGACGCAAGTGGCCCACGCGCGTGCTACAGCACTCAAATGGGAGCACAGCAGCCATTTCCAGCCACTCAGCTACCACTTACAGGTCGAGTGAACTACCCATACTAACATTTTAACTTATTGTTTTAATTAATATATTCAATGCTTATCGGCCACTCCCCAACACTACTGAGGATGACCTATACGCGTGCTACACTCTGACTCTTTTTGACCTTGAGTACAACTTGTGAATAATACCGTCAAATCGCGCATTGTATGGTACTCGACACTGATTATCGTCTTTTTCTCGGTATTTTTGTTTTATCTGAACAGCAACGGATGGGCCATTAGTGCCAGCGAAAACGGCCCGCTGGAAAACAGCCAAGCGCTACTGATTGCGCTATCGTGCACGATTCCTCTGTTGTACTTCCTTCGCGCG
The DNA here is from genome assembly GCA_047618115.1 of Halieaceae bacterium. GTDB lineage: Bacteria > Pseudomonadota > Gammaproteobacteria > Pseudomonadales > Halieaceae > CALJGI01. The sequence continues at coordinate 4,104 of JBLHKV010000316.1, forward strand.
ACAAGAAGAGCAGAACGACTCCTACTCTTCGTGACCGCCCTGCTTCCCTTTAGCTTTTTCTTTCGCGAAGTCGAAATAAAGAACCTCGAACTACCCAGCGTTCTTA
>JBLHKV010000317.1:0-4206 GCA_047618115.1 Halieaceae bacterium
TCTTCAACTGGCACCTTATCCGGATCTGCTAAAAAATGTAGGATGCTCGATCTATGTGCAATTTTCATCTTAGGTACTCAATTCGATGTGCACATCCGAGGGGAGTTGTTGCTCGTCGCAGTTGTCGCCCTCACCGCCGCGATCTATTACCAGAAAGTCACTTACAGCATTTAGCCCCAGGCAGTAGTGATGCCAAGTGCCCTTGTGAATATTGACCCCCTGATAGGGCTTGGCTGCAAAGGCTCGCAATTGTGTGTGGTCAAAGCTCCCTGGCGGGGCTACAACGACGATATAAGGGTTGCCACTGAGCATCGCAAAAGCCTGACTACCAAGTGGGTGTCGCTCCATGACCAGAATCCGAAAGGGCAGGGTGATGGGCTGGCTCTTGAAAACGCTGATGGTTGCGTGTCCGCCATGGTCGGCAATGTCGGGTCTGCACAGATCGTCGTGACGTTCTGTGAGTCCATAGTTGATAGGAATAATACGATTGCTATCACAGGCCTGAATAAGATCGCCATAGGGAGCAAAAGCTGCTTGGGTGAGTGGCTCTGGAACGAGTGTACGATGCAGCACGCGGCCTAGCTCCCCCGGTAGGTAGAATGCCCGAAAGGCGAAAGTAGAAGCGGGATGTGATAGTGCTGACCACTGTCGTCAATATTGAATGCCACATCGGCCCAGGGATAGAACACTGGGTCGCTCATCGCATTGAAATAGGCGGCGGTATCAAAGTGCATTTGGTACGTGCCGGCGTCTAGAATCATTTTGCTTTCGCACAGGTTGGAGATGCGACCGTCGTTATCGGTCACGCCGCTACCGATAATATGCCAACTATTTGCCTCCCATCTGGACAGGGTGATAGGAACCTTGCTGGCAGGTGCCCCCCTGGCAATATCCAGTATGTGGGTAGTAATCTGGCTCATAAAAATTTCTCCAGGCGAAGATGAAAAATCTTGCGTTGCTCTTCTGCAGCATTCAGTAGCTCGGTGGCCCGATTATTGGCCAGGCGAGATTGCAGAAGCTGATTCATCTCGGCAGCCGATTTACCGGTTGCGCAGACAATAAAGATAAAACCGAAATTGGTTTCGTAGTCGGCGTTGCCCCGGGCAAGCGCCTCGATAACTTCTTCGCCGGCGGTATTCACACCGACCTGCTCTCCGGCAGCCAACGATTTTGTGCTCGCATACTTTTTCTTGAGCGAGTTGACGTCACCAATTTTAGGATGGCCGTCGAATGCCTCCAGATAATCTGTTTCGTGCAGATTGCGCCAGATTGAATCCGCGGTGTCTAGTGCAGTCTGGATATCTGCGTAGGGTCTTTGCGCGACCATCTTTAGTATCCACTGCTCGCTGGTGCAGCACTGTCTGAATAGTTGCGCTGCTGTATCGGCACCTGCATTGTTTAGGATTGCGAGATTCATAGTGGCGCTGCAAGCTGCCAATTTGGGAAGCCATAAATACGTAGGCGGCTAATACCACCGTCGGGGAATATATTGATTCTGACGTGGGAGAACTCCTCGTCGTGCAGTGCCGCGATAGGCTGAATGAAAAGGTGCTCGCGATCGGCGTGCAATGGCGTTTCCGCTATGACTGTCTTCCAGCTTGCATCGTCTACCGACTGGCTTGCAGAATCGATCAAAGCTGCCTGTAACGAGAATCTGTCGGGATAATTCCCTTTGAAGTGCGCAGTATCCACGACGACCTTGCGAATGGAACCGGTCAGTCCCAGTTCAATAATCGCCCAATCATTTTTCGTATCGCGACGGCGTTTGGTTTCCCAGCCGTCACCCATGTTGATGCCCCTTCCAGGCATCAGGAGGTTGCTGGGGGAGCTGTAGAACATATCACTGGCAGAGACGCCGCGTCCGCCGTTTATCGCCGAGGCTAGATCGACAAGCTCTCCATTCACAAAGTTCTCTTTAACTACCTGGCCGCTTCCATAGGCTCTGAATCGCGCTATGCCGCCGTCGGGGTGCATCTTTAGCCGCAAGTGAGTCCAGACTTCGCTGCTCTGACAGTCGTAAAGGTTTTGACTGTGGGCTGTGGAGGAGGATTTTTCGAGTATCTCACACCACTGGGTAGCATCATCGGGTTCGCCTGATACACGGGCGGCTTCAACTGAAACAGCTTCTGGAGCGTTGCCGCGGAAGTGGTTGGTGTCGATGTCAAAGCCATGGATAACGCCGGGAACTCCCAGCCGAAGGATGCACCAGTCAAAATTCTGGTCAGACGCCAGGCGTTCCCTTCTACCGAAACTACGTCGAGATTCCCACCCATCCATCCATTGTCCGGTGTCGACAAAGTAGCCTTCTTTGAACACGCCCCGGCCAGGTTTGACGAGATTGGCGCACTCGGCGAACCATTGATCGCTGCAGCTGAGTGCGCGTCCGCCAAGGCGCTCATCGAGCAGGTCGGTATATTGTGAGGAGAATCGATCGCTGGTATGTGTCTGGTCAGTCATATTTCAACTCGCTCACTACGTTGTTGCCATGGCTCTGTGGTTGTTTACGGAGGATGGTCTGTCCAACCGGTGTCCCCAGGATTTTGCCAGCTTCAAAAATTTTCTGCCCACGCAGATACGTGCTTGCGATCGAGCCACGCACTTTACGTCCTTCATAGGGTGTAATCTTGTGACGGTACTTGATGAGATCTGCTGTGATTGTGTACTCGGCTTCATCGTCAAAGATGATGAAGTCAGCGTCATAGCCAGGGCAAATCTTCCCCTTTGTCCCGGACATCCCGGCGAAAATTGCCGGTCGCGTCGCCATCCAATCCATTACTTGAGAAAGTTTGTAGCCGCGCTGGCGTGCCTCCGTCCATATAATGGAAAGGCCGAACTGCAGTGAGGAGATACCACCCCAGGCATGCTCCAGGTCTCCTGTGTCGATATGCTTTAAACTCGGCGTACAAGGCGAGTGATCAGAGACGATAAAGTCCAGTGTTCCATCTTCGAGTCCATTCCAGAGTTGTTCACGATTGGCGTTCTCTCTGATGGGTGGACAGCACTTGAACAGGGTCTTACCGTCGGGAATGTTTTCTGCAAATAGGGTCAGGTAGTGCGGGCAAGTCTCAGCGGATAGTTGTAAACCTGATTGTTGGGCACGGCGAATCGCTGGTATGGCTTGTGCCGAAGAAAGGTGTACGATGTGAACCTTTCCCGCTACTCCCTTCTCCTTTGCCTCTTGAGCTAGTGCGATCATCATTTCAATGGCGTCGTTTTCCCAGCTTTTCGGACGCGAATCGAGAAAGCTCTGATAGCGGTCGCCTATTTCAACCGCTTCAAATTCCGGTGGTTCGAGTTCCGCGTGAATCAAATAGGGAATGTCGTAGTTAGCCAGTGTGTTGATGGCACGGCTTAGATGCGCGGGTTGCACTTCGGGAAATTCATCGATACCCGAGTGAATGGTAAATGATTTTACGCCCAGTACACCTGCTTTGATCAGGTCGTCGAGATCGTCGAGGTTATCGGGAACTACACCTCCCCAGAACCCACAGTCGACCCATAATTTGCCTCTGAGGGACGCCAGCTTTTGAGCCAACGCGTCGGCGGTTGTGGTGACGGGGCTGCAGTTTAGCGGCATATCCACCACCGTGGTTATACCGCCGGCAGCAGCAGCTTGCGTTGCTGTGTTAAACCCCTCCCATTCGGTACGGCCGGGTTCGTTAATGTGAACGTGGGTGTCGACCAGTCCGGGAAGTACCGCCAGATCGCCGACATCGAGGACCGTCAGTTGCGTACTATCGTCATAGTCCTGTATTGACGAAAATTTGCCGTCGGTGATGTTCAGTAGTGCAGGACGTATCTCGTTTTCGATAAGAACGCGGGTGCTCTTGACAGCAAAATTTTTCACCGCTCCAGCACCTCATTGCCTTCATCAGTTGCTTCAGTCGAGGCCATTAGTGGAAGTGATCTTGCAACATCACGCCAGTTTACCCCCTGCTGGGTAGGTCGCGGTTCAAACAACTGCTGGTAATCGGCGATAATTTCTGCGGCGACAGATACCGCCACTTCCATCGGTAGCTTGCCGGGAACTGCGGCTAAGCCAACGGGGCAGCGCACCGGGCTATAGAAATTGGGTGGATATTCCCGGTGTTCAAAGCGCATCTTAAAGCGTTGCCATTTGGTTGTTGATCCGATCAAGCCTATATAACGCGCATCGTTACGGAGCAGCGCTGCCTCGGTGAGTGCGAAGTCCAGTGGGTGGTTGTG
>JBLHKV010000318.1:0-4161 GCA_047618115.1 Halieaceae bacterium
CTGGCACTGTGTCATTGGTGGCCCCGTGGGTTTCAGCCCAAGACATTCGACCGATGCTGGAGGAGACCATTGTTACCGCCACTAAGAGAGCCGAAAGCCTTAAAGACGTTTCACTCTCGATTGCGGTACTCAGTGGCGAGAAAATTTCCGACTCGGGTGTCGAGAGCGCAGACGATATCGGCCGTTATATCCCCAACACCATCATCAGTAGTAATGGTGGGGCATCCTCCGTGGTCATTCGTGGGCTCGGATCGGGCAATAACCGCGGTTTTGAATCATCAGTGGGGCTGTTTATCGATGGCGTTTATTACGGCCGGGACAGCTATCTGCAAAATGCCTATTTCGATCTGGCCAGAATTGAAGTGGTACGTGGGCCGCAGGGTACCCTTTTTGGCAAAAATACGATTGCCGGCGCAATAAATATCACCACGGCTGGCCCCGCGGATGAGGTCGAAGGCTATGTGAAGGCCACCATGGGCGACTATAACAAGCAGGGATTTGAGGGTGCTATCTCGATACCTTTTTCGGACACAACAGCCTTGCGGCTGAGTGCGCAGGACTCTCGACGCGACGGCTACGTTGATAACACCGGGGGCGGAAACGATGGTGGTGCTCGCGACAATTCACTGGCCCGGGCCAAGCTGCGTTTCGGTAACGATGACCTCATCGATGGTAGCTTGACGCTAGAGTGGTCGGAGACCCAACTAACCCAGAGCAACGGTGAGTTGCATAGCGATGGATCGCCGCTGTCCCCTTCGTTAATCAACCTTGGCGGAAGCCTGAGTGCACTGGATGTGTTTCAGCTCTTTGACCCACAAGCCGATGACACGCTCGACTTCCGGGTCTCTTCAAACGAGGACTCCGCGCTGGACAAAGAGTCCTGGCTCACGGCTGCGACGCTTAATTTCCACATGGAAGAAGCCACGTTAACCTATGTGGTTGGATACTCCGACCTCACAACGAGTGGCGTGGACGATCTTGATTTTGCCCCGTATCCGCTACTGGCTCGGGAGAGCAGAGAAAAATATAGGCAGTGGAATCACGAGTTGCGTCTGACCTCAGCACCCGGCGGCGAGTTGGAGTACATCCTGGGCCTGTACTACTTCAGCGCGGAGTACGACACCAGCAACAGCCTGAAAGCCGACGCGGTTTCACTCCAACAGGCAACCCTGCCACTGGTCAGCCAGGGTATATTACCTCGGCCGTTGGGTCTGCCCGTGCTGACAACCCGCACCCAAAGCCTGTCACAGGACAGTGAAACATTCTCGGCCTTTGGCCAACTAACCTGGAGTATTGCAGATAATTTTCGCCTCATCGGTGGTCTGCGTTACTCGAAAGAGGACAAGGACGCTGACAACTTCTTGCAGGATGAAGATTCAAGCTTGATACCACTTTCAGCCGCCCTACCCATTACGCCGTATTCTTTGACCACCAGCCGCGCCGAAGAGGACATATTACCCAGTGTTGCCATCGAGTACGATTTCAACACGGATGTTCTCGGCTACGTTTCGTACACCGAAGGTGTGAAAGCCGGCGGATTTAACGCATCGGCGACCTCGCCAGCCAACCTGGAATTTGAAGATGAATCGGCACGGGGTTTTGAGGCTGGATTGAAAGCGCGATTACTCGACGGCAGAGCGAGTCTCAATCTTACTGCTTTTCGCACGGAATTTGAGGACCTGCAGGTCAGCAACTTTGATGGCACCAGCTTCGTCGTTGGCAATGCAGCCAGAGCCACGGTGCAAGGTATTGAGGCCGATTTCAGCTGGTTAATTGCCGAGGGACTGCAACTCGATACCTCATTCGCCCTACTGGATGCCGAATACGATGACTATCCTAACGCGCAATGTATTGCTGAGGCGTTTGCCACCGATGCACAGTGCAAGACATCGGGTGTCGACCTGAGCGGCAAGGACCTGCTCCGGGCTCCGGCCTGGTCGGCAAATGTAGGCATAAACTACACGGTACCTTTGTCGGCACTTGAGGCGCGGCTGACCTTCGCCGCCGATGTGTTGCTGTCCGATAGCTACTTCGTCAATATTGATCTGGATCCCGCTGAAGGTCAGGACAGTTATGCTTTGCTAAATGCCCGCATCATGCTTGCTTCGGAAATCCCTGGTTGGCAGTTGGCGCTTATTGGCCGCAATCTCACCAATGAGGAGGTTTTGACAGGCGGTGCGGATGTGCCGCTGCAGCCCGGTGCGCATTTTGGTGTGCTGATTCCACCGCGACAGCTTGAACTCGCACTTTCCTACAAGTTCTGAAACGTTTGGCCAATGACTCGTTCGCCTCAACTTATTAATCCTTATTAAAAGAGAGAGACCATGATTTCAGCAACAATGAACTACAGCAAAAAAACCGCAGAGGTTAATGGCAAGAAAATGGCCTACGTCGATGAAGGGGAGGGAGACCCGATTGTATTTCTGCATGGCAATCCAACCTCAAGTTATTTGTGGCGCAATGTGATACCTCACGTCGAGACCCTTGGCCGTATTTTGGCCCCTGATTTAATCGGGATGGGCGACTCCGAGAAGCTGCCTGCCAGTGATGGCCTTGACCGTTACAGCTTCCAGGTGCACTACGAGTACCTGAGTGCGTTTTTGGAGGCCGTAGGCGCGACTGAAAATGTGACTCTGGTAATTCACGATTGGGGCAGCGGGCTGGGCTTTCACTGGGCGAGCCAACACCGCGCGGCATTGAAAGGTATCGCTTACATGGAGGCTTTGGTGATGCCCATCGAGTGGGATGACTGGGCTGAAAGCGCCCGGGGTATATTCAAAGGATTCCGCTCCGAGAAAGGAGAAGATATGGTGCTGAACCGCAATATGTTTGTAGAGGGCGTTCTGCCTTCGGCGGTGCTGCGTAAACTGGGAGACGAAGAGATGAACGAATATCGACGCCCGTTTATGAACAGTGAGGATCGCCAGCCGACCCTGAACTGGCCCCGCGCAATTCCAATCGGGGGTAGCCCTGCAGATATCGCGGAGATTATGACTAACTATGGCCAGTGGTTGGCGGATGATGCCACTTTGCCCAAACTGTTTGTCAATGCGGAACCCGGTACGGTATTGACGGGACGCCAGCGCGAGTTCTGTCGCAGCTGGCCCAATCAAACCGAGGTCACAGTAAAAGGCCTGCACTTTGTGCAGGAGGATTCCCCCGTCCAAATCGGCCAGGCAGTAGCATCCTGGCTTAGGGCAATTTAACAGTTAACTGAGGAGAGTTAAGCGATGTCAGACGTTCCCGTTTATATGGTAGTCAATCTGAAAATTACTGACCCAGATACTTATGGCAAGTATGAGGCGGGTTTCTTCCCGATGCTGAAGAAGTACGATGGTCAGTTCATTACTTATGACGACAACCCCGTCAGCCTTGAGGGGGACACGCCCCGGGAGGGCAGGATGATCATCTTTCAGTTTCCCTGCGAAGCGCAAGCGCGTGCCTGGTATGCGGATCCCGAATACCAGGCGCTAGCGGAATTTCGCCGTGCAGGTACTTCCCTTGATTTTCTGGCCATGGTGCGTGGCCTGCCACCAAGAAAGTAGGGAGATTAGTTTATGAGCAATAGAAAAATTCTGATTGTATTGACCTCTCACAGTGTGCTCGGTGATTCCGGGAAAGCCACGGGATTTTACTATGAGGAGATGACAGACCCTTACTATATTTTTGAAGATGCTGGCTATGACGTTACACTAGCGTCGGTCAAGGGAGGGGAGCCTGCCTATGACCCTGGCAGCCTGCCGGTAGAAGAGAAACGGGCAGCGTCGGTCAAACGATTCCTTGCCGATGGCGATGGCCTGAACAAACTGGCGAATACCACCACTATCAGCAATATCTCGGCCACCGAGTATGAAGCTATCTTCCTGGCTGGAGGTCATGGTGCGATGTGGGATCTCCCGGAAAGTGCGGCCCTGGCCAGATTGATTGGAGAGTTTAATGCCGCTGGTAAAGTGATTTCAGCAGTGTGTCATGGACCCGCTGGTCTGCTTGGTGCTAAGGATGACGCGGACAACTTTATTATCTCCGGGAAAAAAATGACCGGTTTCTCCAATGAAGAGGAGGCCATGACGAGACTGGATAGCATCGTCCCATTTCTGCTGCAGGATCGATTGTCGGCGCTGGGCGTATATGAAAGTGGCCCACGGTTTCGGCCTTACTCCG
>JBLHKV010000319.1:0-4130 GCA_047618115.1 Halieaceae bacterium
GACCGTCCGCAGAGGGTCCATCGGTAACCTGGTCAAGGGTTTCATGGTCATTTAGTTTCGGATTGCGTCTGCGCCATCGATCGTCCCTATCGGGCAAGTCATTCAGCTTGCCCGATTTTTGTTTTCGAGCCAATTGTCGGTCGAAAATTAACAAATTTTGGTCTGTTATACCGGATGGCGGGAGCGTAGTATCCAGAGGGTATTGTATAAGTACGACTCTTTATCAGCTAGATAACTATAAAATTCGATTTGAGAGGAATGTCGCATGTCTTTTACTTATAAAAAAGTTCCCATTATTGCCGCAATGGCCATAGCAACAGCTACCCAGTTGTCCCACGCTCAACAACTAGAAGAGATCATTGTAACCGCGCAAAAGCGCTCAGAAAGCCTGCAGGATGTGCCCATATCGGTATCTGCGATGCAGGGAGACAAAATGCAGGAAGCCGGCATTCCCAATATGGCGGCGATGGCGGATCATGTGCCCAACCTGCACATCGCTAACGCTGCGGTCAATACCAACATCTACATGCGCGGAGTAGGCTCGGGCAACAACCAGGGCTTCGAGCAATCCGTGGGCATGTACATCGACGGGGTTTACATGGGCCGTGGGCGCCAGTACCGCAACGCCTTTATGGACCTGGAGCGGGTAGAGGTCTTACGTGGACCACAGGGCACCCTGTTCGGCCGCAATACGGTTGCCGGCGCGATTAATGTCACTTCTGCCTCACCCCACGTCGGCGAAGAGACCACGGGCGAAATTGCGGTAGCAGTAGAGTCCAATGGCGGTCTGACCACCGAGGGCTTTCTCAGTGGCTCACTAACTGACACGTTTGCTCTGCGCTTTGGCTTCAAATACCGCGAAACCGATGGCTTTGTTGAGAATTTATACACGGGCGAGGACGAACCCCAGCTCGAGGAGGCCAGCTACCGGATAACCGCGGCGTGGGAGGCCAGCGATAATTTGGACGTGAGGTTCAAGTATAGTAATTCCGATGAGCAGCGTACTGGTGCCCCGTCGGCCACTTGGTTGTACCTGGATCAAGCCCAACGCAATGCCTTGTTCCCCAACCGCAGCGCGTTCGCCGATGCCGCCTACGCGCTAACCGATATCAACTTCCCCGGACTCGCGACTACCGCGGGTGATGACTTCAGTACCTTCAAAGACAACGGTTTCGGTAATGACGAGGCGCTGGGCCTTGGCCGTTATCCCGATGGCGATGACGCAGAGGTCGAGAATTTCTCCCTCAATATTGATTACCAATGGGGCGACTACACGCTGACCTCAGTCACCGGCTTGTCTAAGTACGTGGTACAAAGTGGCTCAGATGTAGATTGGCTGCCCCTGCGTTTTATTTCCAGGGACGATGACCAGGACTATGAGCAATTCAGCCAGGAACTTCGTATCACCTCCCCGGGTGGCGAATTTTTCGATTTTGTCGCCGGTGCCTATTTCGACGAGAGCGAGTTGGTTACCGACCGGTTGGTCATGATAGATGGATCCTTCGACGATCTGTTTGGCGACGTACCGGGCAACCTTGTCAGTCCGCTATTACCGGGGATCCCGCTTCGCCTCATAGGCGCTACCAGTTTGTTTCCACTGGTGTCGGATCCACTGTTTCAGTATTTCACCAACCAGGCTGGTCGCAGTCACCTATATGAACTGGATTCTGAATCCTGGGCAGTATTTGCCCAGGGTACCTTTAACCTGTCGGATAGTTTTCGCGTAACCGTGGGCCTGCGCTACACTCGGGAAGATAAAGACGTATTCAGTCGCCAGTTCCTGGTTGACGATGAGTCCGGGCTCGATACCCCCAGCCACAATTTCTACCTGGGCCAAGCCCAGGCCACGATCTTCAATACTTATGCCTACACCTACACGGATGATCGCAGCACCGATGAGTTGATACCCTCCATCAATGTACAATGGGACGTGGGTGAGGACAGCATGATGTATGCCAGCTTTTCACAGGGTTTCAAGAGCGGTGGTTTTACCGCTGCAGATGATGGCGAACCCGGGACCATCGGCTTCCTCGAATGGAGCTGTACAATAGAGCCAGATGGCACCGTGGATGTCCCATCTTGCTACGACCCCACAATTCCCAACGAAGACTTTGAATTTGACGACGAGTCCGTGGATGCCTTCGAGATTGGCGGCAAGCACACGCTGCTGGACGGCGCTATGACCGTGAACTGGGCGGCCTTCTATACCGAGTATGACAACCTGCAAACGGCCATATTCAAGGGTGTGGGCTTTACCGTGAAAAATGCCGGATCATCAGAAATATCGGGAGTCGAAGTTGATAGCCGCTGGCAGGTTACCGATAATCTCCAACTGGGTGGTAACGTGGCCTGGCTGAACGCGGAATACGCAGATTTTGGAGATGCGCCGTGCACTGCGATACAGCTCGATGCAAACCCACAATGCGGTGTGGCGGGCAATGCTGGCGGCACCTTCAATGACCTGACAGGAGAAGCGACACTATACGCCTCTGACTACAGCGCCTCGATTAGATGGGACTACGGTCGCCCGATGGGGGATTGGGAATTGTTTATCAGCGGCGAGGTCAACTACCGCTCAGACTTCAACTCAGCCGGTGACAGCGACCCGATCGACAAAATTCCGTCAATCACCAAGGTCAATTTGCGTATTGGCTTGCGTGGCGATCAATGGGAAGTAATGTTTTATGGACGTAACATTCTCGACGAAGCCGCGTTGACCCAGAGCTTTGATACACCAGTGCTGGCGGGTTCTCATTCCCGCTTCCAGGACGAAGGCGAGGTGTTTGGCTTGCGGGCTAAGTACGCTTTCTAACCAGATCCTTCAGCAACTTTGAGAGGGCGCCCCTGGGGGTGCCCTTTTTTTTCGTGCGACAAGTATGGCGCTAGGCACCATGCCTGGCGGGTAACGCCTCACGATTAAAGTCGTCTACGACATGAATAGTCGATGATACCGAGCGTCAGCCTCTCGACACAGCTAGGATACTGGGCTACCGAACTCGGCCTGCTTGAGTATGGCCATGATTTGGATATCCCGATCTCAATTATTTTTTTGGGGATTACTGACGCACAAACAAAAAACCCCTGAAAAACAGGGGTCTAAGTAAGTATTTGCTATGGTGTTCTACGACAAAATACAGTGTAAATGGCGGAGGAGGAGAGATTCGAACTCTCGGTGGGCTATTAACCCACGACGGTTTTCAAGACCGTTGCATTCAACCACTCTGCCACCCCTCCGCAGCAGCCGAGGATTATACAGAGGTTTTATACTCTGACAACCATCGAATCACCTTAAGCTACAGAAGTTGCTTCCTCACTGTCCTTTCCGCGTGGGTCATTGGACGCACGCGAGCCCGGCTTTGACTGTGGAACCACGCTGGCGGCGACCTCTGTACCAAACAACTCAAACGCCTGTGTGGCTATTTCGACGCTCTCGCTTGCCTGTGGGTTGGCGCGGGGATCATTGCTCGCTCGTGGTGCTGGGCCAGCAGGTACAACTGGCTCGGGAACGGCAATTAGCTCGGGCTCGGACTCGACTTCGGGCTCAGGTACCGATTCGGGGGCCGTAACAGCCTCTGCGGCTGCAACCACCTCGGCTTCAGCTTCGACCACAACTTCGGGCTCTACTTCGACCACAACTTCGGGCTCTACTTCCGCCGCAACCTCGGGCTCTACTCCCGCCGCAACCTCGGGCTCTACTCCCGCCGCAACCTCGGGCTCTACTCCCGCCGCTGGCTCGGGAGCGCTTTCCGCGGTAGCTTCCTCTGTTTCTGTGCTTACCGGGGTTTCCGTTGTTACGCTTGTTTCCTCAACTGGTGCAGCTGTATCTTCAGTCTGCTCAATGGTTGGCTCAAAAACTGCTTCGACCTGCTCCGTAACCGGCGCTGCAGCGGGCTCTGCTGCAACAGTTACGACTGCGGCTACGGCTGGAATTTCTTCCGCTGTATCTTCTGTCGCTGCCTTTTTCTCCTGGTTTAAATCATCGAGAGTCTTGGCATTTCCATCGACCTCTGGGCGATTTCTCTGACGCCCCTGACCACCACGGCCACGCCTGTTGTTTGGCCGTTTGCGTGGTTTGTTCTCTTCGTTGCCGCTCTTGTTCTCGTCTTCAGTCTGGGTGACCACAGCATCCG
>JBLHKV010000320.1:0-4116 GCA_047618115.1 Halieaceae bacterium
CCGGGTCAAAGCTCTTTTCTACCTCGGCAAACTGCATGCCGCGAATAGAGATGGCTGCGGTGCCGTTACCCAGTACTGGATTGATCACCAGGTTTGGTGACATACCGGTTATTTCGTCGATAGAACGGGCGAAAGTTCTCTCGATTGTCTTGGCGTCAATAGCCGAAATCGAAATCGGGACGTCCTGGATATTCTCTTCACGTTTCTGGGCAGTTACTACAATCTCTTCAATCTGAGTAGTAGCAGTACGCTGGGCATGGACTTGGTTTGAAAATGCGACTGCTGCAACCATCGGCAGCAATGATAAACTCGATAATCTTTTCGACATGGAATCACCTTTATTTATAATAATTTTATTCGAAAACGCTGCTAGCCAGATGCGTCACCGCCAAAACCTTTCTAGTTAGTTTTCACTGCAATCAAAACAGCGAACGGACGCCAATTCAATTTGATGCAGAGATAAAACTCCCGGAAGTCTACCCGCATGCCATACTGATAGTCAATAATAAACCGATCGACCTGTTTTTTTCAAAAGAAGCTGACACCATTTACGCACTAATGCCTAGTCGCCCTTGATTAACGATGGGCCAGGTATTATGGTTCGATCTTCACCAAAAATAAAAATGATGAGGCCGTCCATGAATCACCCTGGAAGTACCCACTTTGATGCCAAAGATCGGTTGGCGATCATTAACCTGTGCAACGCCTATGCGGATGGTTTCGACAAGAACGAACTGGATACCTGGTTTACACTCTTCACAGATCAGCCAACATGCACAACCTATCTTTCCGATAGTGAACCCGCCGTTGTCAGCGGTGATGACTTCCAAAATCTCTTCAAAAGCTTTCGCCAACGCATGGTAGATGTTGGCACCAAACCCATGCATCTGGACACAAACCTACACATCCTGGAGCAGGCCGGGGAGCGAGCCGTGGCGGAGGCCTATATGCTGTATATCCCCATGGAGATTGCCGCCTTCAACGTGCCCGAAAAAAGCCTGTTAGAGACTCGTATTACCGGCACTGCACGCTACGTGTGGAACTTATTGAAAGGCGATGATGAAATCTGGCGAATCGAAGCCTATACCATTCGATATAACCAACAAGTCGTAGAAGTGTCGGTGTAGCGGTGCCGGTAAGCCCTCAGGCTTAGCTGCCCGCCGCCGCTTCACCTTCGGCTATCAACCGATCTATAAGACGATGGTGCAGGCGCAGTCTGGTTTCCTGGTAGTTGGTGAACTCGATCTTACCTGTGCCGCTGGCGCGCATTCCTTTTTGCACCCAGGGCAAATTGACCGCGTCCTGTTCAAAGACAACAGCAAGCCCCTCCCCCATGGTCTCACTGGCCAGTGTCACCGGCTCATCAAAATCCAAATGCATAATCGGCACAGGTTTTGGGCGCGGCCCCTCTTTCGGCACGGGACGCAGAATCACGATATCCATGATAGAGGTTTCAGGGTCTAGCCCGTTGGGGCGGAAGCGATAGATCGTATTTTGGTAAAACCCACCCCAGAAGCTCATTCCCGGCGCAACGTTGTACATGAGTGAATCAGTAAACTCGGCGTCTCCCGCATCACTGTAGTCCCGACCGGTCACCACTGACAGTTGCTCACGCATTACCTGTGCGGCATAAGCCCGAGCTGTCATACCCTCTGGGACGAGTAACCGCGACTCATCATTAACATCATGCTGTCCTGAACCGAAGAAGGCATCGAATATTTCCTGCGGGCTGAGAGTACGATCTGAAATATGCGGGCTTTGTACCCCATGAGCACATATCTGACGGCCTACATATTCGCTGGGATGATCGTATTGGGTGTTGGAGTCGGCGGTCATTGGCAGCCCCTGAGGATGCGTACCGACAACATGATGCGTTTCCATGAACGCCTCTGTGCTCGCCTTCCAATTCGCACGTATCTTCTTACTGACATGCACTGCCTTGTAGCGATCTTCCAGCTCGTATCGAGCAAAATGCTCTGGGATGGGACCCAGCACTTCCGCCAAAGACGGTGAGTCATGATCCATGTTGAGGAAGACAAAGCCCCCCCAGGTGTCGACTCTGGCTTCGGGCAGGCTAATATCACTATCCTTCCACTGCGGGGCATCCCAGGCAAACGGATTGACCTTGAGGGAGCCGTCCACATTCCAGGCCATGCCATGGAATGGGCAGCGGAATACGTCTGCACCGCTACCATCACACTCAACCAACTGCCGTCCGCGGTGCAAGCACGAGTTATAGAACGCCTTGATTTGGCTCTCACTCGAGCGAACGATGATAAAAGAATAACCCGCGACATCGAATACAACATGGTCGCCGACCGCAGGGATTTCTTCTTCACGACAGGCCCACTGCCATATCCTCGGCCAGACATAGTCGACTTCTTTTTGGAAAAAAGCGGGGTCGTAATAGCGCGATGTTGCGTAAGGTTCAAGGGCGACGGGTGGATTGTCACCCTCGTGATAGAACTCGGGCGAGGGGACCGCATCGGAGGCAAGAATATCTTCATAGCTCTCCGAGGGGTGCCGACCTGGTGTGTGGAGGGTCTCTTCTTTGCTTATCATTTCACCCATTTTAATCTCCTATTTAGCGGCTCTGTCATTATTTTATTGAGTATTTTCCGGAACAACAACACTAGCATAGATTACATAGAAAAACAGGTCGATCGGTTTGTTATTGGTAATCTACTAGGCAAGCGAGTACACTGACAGAAGATTAATCATTGATACTGCACGGCACGGGTAACCGCGCCGCCAACCCCAGCCTGGAGCTGTGCTACATGGAACGCGATCATTTCGACGAGGAACATCAATTATTTCGCGAGGCATTTCGGCGATTTGTGGCCGCAGAGTTGGTACCGAACAACACCCGCTGGGAGGCCGCAGGAATCTGTGACCGGTCGATGTTTAATGCCGCTGGCAGCGCGGGCTTCTTGGGTCCCCAGGTGGATCAGTCCTTTGGCGGGGCCGGCGTTGACGATTTTCGCTTCAATCAGATCATCATGGAGGAGTTTGAGTTGGCCGGAGTGGGCAGTGCCGGGTCGGGAATCGCCACGCATAACGATATTGTTATTCCTTACTTCGTTGAATTCGGCACCCAAGAGCAGAAACAGAAATGGCTGCCCGGCTTGTGTTCGGGTGATTTGATATCCGCAATCGCCATGTCCGAGCCCAGTGTGGGCTCGGACCTTGGAAGACTGACCACCACCGCAACCCTCGATGGCGACCACTACGTCGTCAATGGCGCAAAGACCTTTATCTCCAATGGTATTAACGCAGATGTGCTGGTCACTGCCGTTCGCACCGGTACTGATCGTCATCGGGGTATCACCCTGCTCGTCATTGAGCGTGACATGCCAGGATTCAGCCGAGGCAGCAACCTGAATAAAATTGGCCGCCATTGCCAGGACACCGCCGAGCTGTCATTTGCCGATTGTCGGGTACCCGTGGCAAATCGTCTTGGCGAGGAGAACCAGGGGTTCTACTACATGATGTCCAATCTTGCCCAGGAAAGAATGAACATCTCTATCTCCGCCATTGCCGCTGCACAATACAGCTTCAATATGACGCTGGCTTACGTTAAGGAACGGCAGGCGTTCGGACAAGCCATAGGTTCGTTTCAAAACAGCCGCTTTGCCATGGCCGAAATGGCCACCGAAATAAAAATTGGCCAGGCATTTGTCGACCGCTGCGTGGTGGCCCATAACAAGGGTGAGCTCACAGCAGAAGAAGCCGCTATGGCCAAGTGGTGGACCACAGAGCTACAGACAACTGTCAACGACCGCTGCCTGCAACTCCACGGCGGATACGGGTACATAGAGGAATACAATATTGCCCGGGCCTGGCGCGACGGGCGGGTGCAGACCATCTACGGTGGCACCACCGAGATTATGAAAGAAATCGTCGGCCGCTCACTGGGGCTTTAGAGAACTCCAGTGAAAGACATTCTGCCAAAAAGCCCGCCCAGAGCATCAGCTGAACGCATAAAGCGTGACGCAACAGATCAGCGCCTGCGAGAAATCGCGCCAACATTGAAATCCATTGTTCTTGTTCGCAACAAAACTACAGCCGACCCCACTAGCAGCGAATACGATTTTGCTGCGCTGGCATCATTGCCCC
>JBLHKV010000321.1:0-4115 GCA_047618115.1 Halieaceae bacterium
TCCTTTTTCATATTATAGTCTCCGAGATTTATCTTCATTAATACAGAGTACATCCTTCAGATTGCCAATACCCCGGCGCGGAGACATCACTGCTTTACAGTGCAATTACTTACACTTGCATCACGTCTAGCTATGGTTGTTAGAACACTACTGTCCCGTTAACTTTCATACCAAAGTCATCTGATTGATATTTATATGGTCATCACCGCATTCTTACTGGTACCAATAAACGATTTAATTTTCAGGTTTTTCTTGATCCATTTGAAAAATAGTTCACCTGCCGCCGAGCCTTGTAAATGTCAGCGATTGTTCGCGCTGATAGATTGAAATTATTTGTCAGGAAGGTGTAACCCATTATCAATGAGATGGACTTTCCCTAAGGAGTTGGGCGCACGCCAGTAGTCGCAACTGTCGTCATAGAGGTTTCCAACTTTAGCGGTATCAATAGCAGTGCGGCCACGGCAATAACGGCTGCGAAAATATAGAGACAGGTTTGGTAGCCACCCGTGGCATCGTACAGCCGCCCGGCCACTGCGAACCCGGGCATAACCAGCAGGGTGATCAGGGGTCCCATGAGCCCCATGGCGCGACCATAGCTAATCAAACCGAAGACTCTGGCCATCATCGCGCCCCACACCGGTAACATGCCGCCTGCGGCCAAGCCCAGCAAAGCTGTTGCCGCCAACATTAATGGGTACCCAGGCTCGCTGGCCATTAGCAGGAAGGCAATAAATACCAATGCCATCGCCAACCAAAGTCCCACCTTTAGATTAAATTTATCGGCGGCCATCCCAAACGCCAGTTTGCCCACCAGCCCCATTACGGCGACAACCATTATCAGGGTAGAAGCCTGGGCCGCGCTCGCCCCCAACCCAGTGGCATACGGTGTTATGTTAGCCAGAATAGAGGCGTACACACTAAACAATAGACCCAGTGTCAAACCAATATACCAATAGCCAGGTTGCCGTACGATGTCTCTCATCTTCAATTCGGGAATATCTGCGGATAGGCCGATATCAGGCGCACAGCCCTCAGCTTGTAAACCAATATCCGAAGGTCTGCCTCTAATGGTAAGTACCAATAGTGGAAGTAATATTAGCAGGATGCACAGTGCCAGGTTTTCCAGGCTTCCGCGCCAGCCAGAGGTTTCTATCCACGAGGTCAAGAGAGCGGGTATCGCAATACCGCCCACCGACGTGCCGACTGCTGAAATTCCGAGGGCGCGACCCCGAGTTACCGTAAACCAACGAGATATAGTAGTTTGGCTAGCGAGGGAACCGGTAAATGAATTTGCTACCGCCATCGTCACACCAAAGGCCAGAATGAACTGGGTGACGCTGCTGGTGCCCGCCATGGTCCATAGACCACCAGCAAGTAAGACAGTACCAATCGACATAATCCAGCGGGCGGGATATCGATCAAACATCACCCCTGCCACTGGCATCAGAATCATTCCACCAAAGGTGCCAGCCGTAAGGCTGTACATCACTTGTTCCATTGTGACGCCGAACTCTTCGCGCACTGATGGAACCAACAAGCTGGCCGAGTAACTAAAAAAGCCGACCACAAACATCTGCGAAACAAAGGTTC
This sequence comes from Halieaceae bacterium, assembly GCA_047618115.1. GTDB lineage: Bacteria > Pseudomonadota > Gammaproteobacteria > Pseudomonadales > Halieaceae > CALJGI01. The sequence continues at coordinate 1,591 of JBLHKV010000321.1, forward strand.
CCGCAACGACATACCAGCCAAAAAACATAAGTGAATCCTTGAGAGAAGAAAAATTTTCAGGCGTATTGCGAGAACTACGTCGCAATATCCGCCAGACGAAAGCATCACCGATAACAGCGTCGTCAGCAAGGGCTTTTGTCGGCGACCCAGCGAGTGAATCAACATTGTCATGAACAGTTTGTGTGTAGGTCGTAGTAAAAGTAAAGTACCGGACTAAAAAGTGAGAAAGCTATGAAAGTTCTTGTTGTTGGTGGCACCGGCTTTGTCGGCGGTTATACAGCGCTACATTTGGAGGGTCTAGGGTATGACGTTACGGTAATGTCCAGATCATTACCAAAAGGTACTTCCCGGATTAACAACCTCAAATTTTTGAAGGGAAACTATGTAGAAGACAATTTTAATGATGGACAGCTTGAGGGTTTTGATAGCCTGGTTTTCTGTGCGGGTGCCGACATAAAGTACTTTCCCTGGCGCGGATCAATATCCCCAGAAGAATTTTATGACAAGCATAATTCTATTGCGATTCCGCGCTTTTTTGAGGCTGCCAAAGCAGCTGGCATCCAGCGTACTGTCTACCTGGGCACCTTCTATCCGCAGGTTGCTCCAGAGCGCATCGAGTCTGATCCCTATGTGAAATCAAGGTATCTCGCGGACCAAAGTATCCGATCTCTTAGCTCCAATCGATTTAATGTCTGTAGTTGTAATGCTCCCTACATACTCGGCTATACGCCGGGCTTTACAGTCGATCACCTTACAAATCTTGCCAAATATGCGAAAGGAGAAATAGAGGGTGCTCCAATATTTGCGCCTCCAGGAGGTACCAACCATATGACGTGTCAGTCCGTGGCTGAGGCCCTGCAAGGCGGGCTCGAACGTGGCCGGTCGGGTGCCGGCTACCTGATCGGCGATGCCAATTTGACGTGGAAAGAGTACTTTGAGCTTTGGTTTAAAGCAGCGGGAAGGGAGCAGAACCTAGAGGTGAGAGAAGAGGATCATCCGATCATTCCTAACATCATTATGTACGCTGGAATCGGTGCCCTTACCGCGTACAACCCTCCGGCGGAGGAAACCAGCTTACTGGGATACCAGCGCGGAGTACTGAGAGGAATGTTAGAAGAGGCATTTGATTACTATGGATAGGTTACTCCCCTAAATGCATTAAATTATTGTGCCAGCCTCCGACTGAGGCTCCATAGCATAGGGTAGACGATGTCATATGACACCTAATCGAGTTGATGTTCAGGGCAATTACAAGTATTTTGTGCGCAATTAGATTGTCTAAATAAAAACCAATATGAAAAAAAATGACGCTGTACCGCCCCAGCTGATGCTCGAAAACCAGCTATGCTTTCCGCTTTATAGCGCCACTAATGCAGTGATTAGGGCGTATCGCCCGCTGCTGGAGGTGCTCGGCCTCACTTATCTGCAGTATATTGTGCTAATGGTGTTTTGGCAGGAATCCAGCTTGAATGTAAAAGAGTTGGGCCAGCGCTTGAGACTGGATTCCGGCACGCTGACACCGCTGCTCAAGCGGTTGGAGAGCAAAGGACTGGTGGAGCGCAAGCGCAGCGAGCTGGATGAGCGGGTGCGTATTATTACGATCACCAGGCAGGGAATGGAATTGCAAGATCGGGCCAGACACATACCGAAGGAACTGGCGTGTGCAGTCGCCTTGTCCCAGTCACAACGAGGCGAGTTGAAGGCGCTTTGCGAGCAGATCCTTGTTTCACTGAATGAGTAATTATAATTTCTCGTATATATATTGTGCGCAATATAATATAGTGCAATTATAATAACGCGCGCATTGCTGTTCTAACTGACACGGAGTAAATCCCATGAAAGTGTTCCTATCTTTTGTATTAGTACTCATCTGCACTTCGGTTCTTGCGGCAGAGGAGAGCACAGATAAGCTCGAGGTCGTAGCTTCGGACTTCGATTGTATGTTGGACATGCAGTCGGTTCGCGGCTTTTATGTCGATAACCTGCTCGCGGGTAAATTGAAGGAAACCCTCGCCGTGGCGCAAGAGGGAACAGGGCAATACCCAGCTGGTTCGGTAGTTCAACTGGTGCCGGGCGAGGTCATGGTTAAACACCCTAAGGGTGCCAGCCCGGCTACCAAAGATTGGGAGTTCTTTGAACTGAATGTCTCCGCTGAAGGGACTCAAATCCACAAGCGCGGATTTCTCGATGTCGTGAATCGTTTCGGCGGTAACTGCTTTGGCTGTCACGTAAAAGCCCGCCCTGAGTTCGACATGATTTGTGAAACAGGCCACGGCTGCGACCCGATTCCACTCACCGCGCAGATCACTACCTTGTTACAAAAAACCGACAGCCGCTGCGGCGGACGTTATACCCCGACCGCGGAAGAGACTGGCATTCTCAAAGCCATGATGGCTCAGCTCAGCGGGAAGTAGCCTTCGTACTTCCTACAATACCCTCGCGGCGGGGATCTGCGGCGCCATCGAGTGAGTCGGGTCCGACGATGATCAAGTGTAGATTGGAGTTTTCACCGTCTCTTTCGTGGA
>JBLHKV010000322.1:0-4076 GCA_047618115.1 Halieaceae bacterium
CTCCAACTAATCTACAATTCCAGTCGTAAGTTTTTGAAATAGATAATAAAAGTGTGGATAATTACAGCTGCTCAATAGAGCATTCACCGTAACACTATAGGTTTGGCAGCGTGGCTAAAGCTTCAAGTAAAGTACCATCCAAAGTACAGGACACCCTTGGCCTGCGTCTGCGTGAAGGCGCCTTTATCGGCGTCACGGGCATTTGCCTTTACATATTTATCTCATTGCTCAGCTACAATGCGGGAGATCCCGGCTGGTCGCGCACCGGTACCAACGCTCATGTAAGCAATACTGGCGGCCCGGCAGGCGCCTGGCTAGCTGACATTTTCTTCTCCTTAGTGGGCTATATGGCTTACTTGCTACCTATCATGCTCGCATTTCGAGCGTGGATACTATTCAAAGAGCGCCACGACGAGCAGGCATTTGACGGGCTTGTTCTCGCCATGCGTTGCGTGGGGCTGACACTGGTACTGGTTGCCGGCACCGCACTGTCAACCATGAACGATACAGGTGGCGGCAGTCTACCTGCAGGCATAGGTGGAATACTCGGACATGCAGTTGCAGACGGATTCAACTCCGCATTCAACTCATCGGGCAGCAGATTAATTCTGGTGCCAATATTTTTATTTGGCGTGACAATATTTACCGATATATCCTGGCTCAAACTTATGGATAAAATTGGCTACTGGGCATTGACAGCGAGCACACGCTTGCGGGCGTTCCTGGTAGCCTGGTTTGATCAATTCCGCGACAAGAGAGCCAAACGCAAGCTGCACGAACAGCGTCAGGCTGTCATTAATCAGCACGTAGAAAAAGATAAAAGGCGCACCCCACCTAAAATCGAGATAGCTAAAAGAGTTACTCAGAAAAGCGAACGTATTGACAAGGAACGGCAGGTACCGCTTTTTGAAGTCCCTGTCTCCGGCAGTCTCCCGCCTTTAGATATATTAGATATTCAAGTCAAAGATCCAACCCGTGGTTACTCCAAGGAGGCCCTGGAGGGGCTGTCCAAGTTACTGGAGCTCAAACTGGCCGATTTCGGTGTAGTAGCGGAAGTAGTGGCGGTATACCCCGGCCCCGTTATTACCCGCTTTGAGGTGCAGCCTGCTGCGGGCGTCAAAGTCAGTAAAATTTCTAGTCTCGCCAAAGACCTCGCGCGATCGCTAGCGGTGATTAGTGTTCGAGTAGTTGAGGTGATACCGGGTAAATCTGTTATCGGTATCGAAATACCCAATGAAGACAGGGAAATCGTCAATTTCCGAGAGGTTCTTTCATCGCATGCTTATGAGAATGCGAAATCTCCCCTGACTTTAGCCCTCGGGCACGATATCGGCGGAGAACCGGTTGTGGCCGACCTGGGCAAAATGCCGCACCTCCTCGTCGCCGGGACCACCGGCTCGGGCAAGTCAGTCGGCGTAAACAGTATGATTTTAAGCATGCTGTACAAGTCGGGTCCGGCGGATGTACGCATGATCATGGTCGATCCGAAAATGTTGGAGCTATCGGTGTACGACGGCATTCCGCATCTCCTGACCCCAGTTATAACGGACATGAAAGATGCAGCAAATGGTTTACGCTGGTGCGTGGCCGAAATGGAGCGCCGCTATAAGCTAATGGCAACAATGGGGGTAAGAAACCTTTCCGGGTTTAACCGCAAGGTGGCAGACGCCGCCAAATCGGGCAACCCGATCCCAGACCCACTGTTCATCTCAACCGAGACCTATGAAGCCGGTGTCGATGAACCTGTTGCGCCACCACTTGAGCATCTGCCAAGCATTGTTGTTGTTATCGATGAATTTGCAGACATGATGATGATTGTCGGCAAGAAGGTAGAAGAGCTTATTGCCCGAATTGCACAGAAGGCGAGGGCTGCCGGCATCCACCTGATATTGGCAACCCAGCGGCCATCGGTCGACGTTATCACCGGTCTAATCAAGGCCAACGTACCCACGCGGATCGCGTTCCAGGTCTCCTCCAAGGTCGACTCAAGAACGATTCTCGACCAGGGTGGCGCCGAGCAACTGCTGGGACACGGCGATATGTTATACCTGCCACCAGGCACGGCCGTCCCCATTAGAGTCCACGGCGCATTTTGTTCAGATGACGAGGTGCACAGGGTTGTTGCAGATTGGAAACGACGCGGCGAACCCAACTATATTGATGGCTTACTGGACACCGTTACAGCCAGCGATGCGGTACCTGGAATGTCTGCAGACAGCTCAGATGAAGAAAGCGACGTACTTTATGACGAAGCAGTCCAATTCGTTACCCATACCAGACGAGCTTCCATTTCATCCGTACAGCGGAAACTGCGTATTGGCTACAATCGAGCGGCGCGCCTGATTGAAACCATGGAGGCCGCAGGGGTCGTGACAGAAATGGGTACCAACGGTTCCCGCGAGGTGCTCGCTCCTCCACCGGTATCCGATTAATGCGACGCCTTACACTGATAGTGTTATTTGCACTTGGCTCTGGAGCTGCATCGGCGCAGCTTCCCGCGACTGAGTTGTCAGCTCTGTTGGGGACGACGCAATCAATGCAGGGTAAGTTTACCCAACAGACTGTCGACGCTACTGGCGCCACGGTCGAAACGAGTGTGGGCCTTTTCAGACTCTTGCAGCCCGATTATTTTTACTGGGAAATCACCAGCCCCGATCATCAAATTTTTGTATCCGATGGCAGTAAGCTCACGCATTACGATGTCGATTTAGAGCAGGCCGTAGTTCAAGCTGCATCGGCCAGTGGCGCCCTTAACCCGGCGCGAATTCTGAGTGGCGGGGGTAGGGCATTGGAGGCTCGTTTCGTGATTGAACAATTAGGAAACGGCGCCAAAAATGAATTTCGACTTACGCCCCGAGAGGATATTGCGTCCTTTACGCATTTTACTTTGTTCTTTGATGCCGATAAATTGATCGCCTTCGAAATTGCCGACGGATTCGAACAGACCACCCGGATCGTTCTATCAGATCAGACGAGCAACGACTCGATAGGTCCGGAATCTTTTCTGCTCAATCTGCCGCCAGATGTCGACTTGATACGGAATGACTGAAGATCTCTTCGAAGCTACAGTCGGCTACCAGCCCCTCGCCGCAAAAGTCAGACCGGAAAACCTCGCTGCATTTATCGGGCAAGAGCATCTACTGGGAAGCGGTAAGCCACTGCGTGAAGCTATTGAAAATGGCCAACTGCACTCAATGCTACTCTGGGGCCCCCCAGGTGTTGGAAAAACAACCCTGGCAAAGATGCTGGCCCACAATGCCGATGCTCATTTTGTGTCGCTTTCCGCAGTCCTTAGCGGAGTCAAGGATATCCGCGCAGCAGTAGCTCAGGCACAGCAGCATCGCGCTGGGGGCAAAGCGACCATTCTTTTCGTGGACGAAGTGCACCGCTTCAACAAAGCTCAGCAGGACGCGTTTTTGCCCTATGTCGAGGATGGGACGCTGATTTTTATTGGAGCGACAACAGAGAACCCATCGTTTGAATTAAATAATGCGCTGTTATCACGTTCCAGAGTGTATAAACTTCGCTCGCTTGAGGATGCCGATATTGTGCAGATTCTTGGCAATGCACTGGCCGCTAATGGCAGTAGCCCGATAAGTGATAGACAATTGCAAATGCTGGCCGCAGGAGCCGATGGAGATGCAAGAAAGGCACTAAATTTGCTGGAGCTTGCCATCGACCTAACGCCCCAGGACACGCGCGACAACGCCTGTCCCGACGCCGTTATTGAGGAAGTCTTACAGGCTTCGCTGCGCCGCTTCGACAAGGGCGGCGATATGTTTTATGACCAGATTTCCGCACTCCACAAAGCCATTCGAGGTAGCTCTCCAGACGCAGCGCTGTACTGGTTTTGCAGAATGGTAGATGGCGGCTGCGATCCACTATACATAGCCAGGCGCGTGGTCCGTATGGCCAGCGAAGACATCGGTAACGCAGACCCAAGAGCATTACAGATAGCGCTGGACGCCTGGCAGGTACAGGAGCGACTGGGGTCGCCGGAGGGCGAGTTGGCGATTGCTCAAGCTATTTGCTATCTCGCGTGCGCAGCAAAGAGCAATGCTGTCTACAAAGCTTAT
>JBLHKV010000323.1:0-4074 GCA_047618115.1 Halieaceae bacterium
GAGAGGGTAAGATGAAACTGGAAAATATGAAGTTGTTGCAAACCCAGGCCTATATCAATGGGCAATGGGTGTCGGCGGATAATGGCGAGTGCATGGCGGTAAGAAACCCTTCCACTGGCGAGGAAATTGTCCAGGTAGCGAGTGTGGGGGCGATTGAGACGCGCAGAGCGATCGACGCGGCAGCGGCAGCGCTGCCTGCATGGCGGTCCAGGCCCGCGAAGGAGCGAGCGAATATTTTGCGCCGGTGGTACGAACTGATAATGGCTAACCAGGCGGATCTTGCGATGATTATCGCGCTGGAGCAGGGCAAGAGCCTTACCGAATGCTTTGGCGAAATTGCCTATGCGGCTAATTACATCGAGTGGTTTGCCGAGGAGGCGAAACGTATTTATGGAGACATTATTGCGCCTCCCAGTAATGATAAAAGGCTTATGGTTGTGCGCCAACCCGTGGGGGTTGTGGCCGCGATCACACCCTGGAACTATCCCAGTGCGATGATTACCCGCAAGGCCGCTCCGGCACTGGCTGCCGGATGTACTTTTGTCGCCAAGCCAGCCGCAGAGACACCGCTGTCTGCCCTGGCTTTGGCGGTACTGGCTGAGGAGGCCGGTGTCCCGCCTGGGGTTCTCAATATTGTTTGTGGCAAGGACTCCAGAGCAATAGGCGGTGAGATAACTGCTAACCCGATTGTTCGAAAATTAAGTTTCACCGGTTCTACCGATATCGGCAAACTACTAATCGAGCAGTGTGCGGCAACGGTTAAGAAAACGTCTATGGAGTTGGGCGGTAATGCGCCTTTCATCGTGTTTGATGATGCCGATATTGAAGCTGCCGTGAAAGGTGCTATGGCCTCAAAATTTCGTAACGCTGGACAAACCTGTGTATGTGCCAATCGTCTGTTGGTACAGGAGGGAGTTTACGATCTCTTTGCTGCGCGCCTGGCCGAAGAGGTAGGCAAGTTTCAGTTGGGCGACGCAGCTGATGAAGGCACAACCATGGGCCCATTGGTGACAGTCAAAGAGGCCGCCAAGGTTCACACCCTTGTGGAGGACGCGCTCGCTGGTGGCGCGCGGGCTCTGGTAGGCGGGCAGCCCTCCGCACTGGGCGATTGTTTTTACGAACCCACGGTGTTGACCGGCGCATCAACAGACATGCGAGTTTTTCGCGAGGAAATTTTTGGCCCGGTCGCCCCGCTATTTTCGTTCAAGACCGAGGCCGAGGCTGTAGCCATGGCGAACGATACCGAGTTTGGTCTCGCAGCCTACTTCTACACCCGTGATGTGGGGCGTATCTTCCGGGTCTCCGAGGCTTTGGAGTACGGCATGGTAGGGATTAATGAAGGTATTATCGCCAACGAGATGGCCCCGTTTGGTGGCGTGAAGGAATCGGGCTCGGGTCGTGAAGGTTCCAAATATGGTATCGATGACTACGTCGAAATGAAGTACATATGCCTGGGCGGTTTGGCATGACGATATTGGTACGTGAACGCACTGTTTTTTAACCTTTACGCTCGTTGGGGAATCGCATTAAATACCCGTACTACTGTCAATGATGCGTTTGTTGAAACCGTGAGGATATTATGAAATTCGGCTATTTTTGCAATATGACGAACTGGGATCGCCTTCCTTATTCCCAGTTGGTGGAGCAGGTTCGGGAGATCGCCATCCACTGTGATCAGAACAACTGGGATTCCATCTGGTTTACCGAACACCACCTCAACCACGAAGGCATGGATTGCTGCCCCAGTCCGTTAATGTTTGGTGCCGATATAGCAGCTCGCACAAAGCAGATTCGCATTGGCCAGGCGGCGAACATCATCACCTTCTGGGACCCGATTCGACTCTCTGAAGAAATCGCGGTACTTGACCACCTGTCAAATGGCCGGGTTGATTGTGGAGTGGGTCGCGGCGTTTATGGCCGGGAAGCGGTCAATATGAACCTCGATGCCGATGTGCAGGACCCGGGTAAGAACAAGCGACTATTTGAAGAAACCCTGGAAATTATGCTCAAGTCCTGGACCCAGGACGCGTTTTCCCATAAAGGCGAGTTCTATACCTATCCTGCGCCCAATTACCAGTGGGAGCATGCGATGAGCCCCCCAGACCCGAAATTTGTCGATATGGAAACCAACGAAATTGTTGCCATGGGCGTGGTTCCGCGGCCGTTGCAACAACCGCATCCGCCACTGTGGCAGGTGGTTGATAGCGTGAGTTCCATTGAAGCTGCCGGTCTGAAGGGCATTAACAGTATTATGTGGATTCCCACCGTTGAGGCATTGAAACCGCGTTTCGAAACCTACCGCAAGGCGCGCTCGGAGCATGAGGGCCGTGAGGTGGCTATGGGAGAGGGGATATCCCTGGTGCGGGATATGTTTGTTGCCGACAGTATGGACGAAGCCAGAGAACTGGCCGCAGAGGGTATTCTTACTTATATCCGCTGGATTGCGCACTGGCGTGGATTGGGTAATCACGCCAACCCCGGTGAAGTGTTAGCCGAAACCCCCAACAAGCTCGACCTGTTGGATTACGACTTTCTGCACCCCAGAAACCTGTTATTTGGGACACCACAATACGTCACGGAAAAAATTCACGAGTTGAAAAGCGAATTGAATGTCCAGCATTTGCAGGTCTGGTCAAACTTTCCCTGCATGCCGCAGGACCAGGTTATGAAAAGTATAAAAATGTTCACTGAAAAAGTCATGCCAGAATTCGTCGACTAGAGCCAGAGGGAAGCAGACACATTGACTGAGACTGCAGCAACGGCTGCCGGCACGGCTTATCGTATCAGTGGAGATGGTCCACCGCTTGTGATGGTGCATGGGCTGGGGTTGAATCACGCTATGTGGCAATGGCAAAGAGCAGCGCTGGCGGCACATTTCACCGTGGTGGAGTACGACCTACTTGGCCATGGTAATAGCCCAAAGCCTATCGGCGAATACCCAATGCAGGTGATGCTGGATCAACTTATTGAATTAATGGACAGCCTGGATATAGACGCAGCTGGGCTTGTTGGGTTCTCCCTTGGTGGGTTGATAGTGCAGGCATTCACCGTAGCGTATCCAGCGCGGGTAAAGGCACTGGCAATTCTCAACGCCGCCCATGGACGCAGTGACGAGGAGCGCGCATCGCTCATGACGCGGGTCCAACAGGTACGGGAACATGGGCCGTCGTCAACAGTTGATGCTGCGCTGGAGCGATGGTTCAACGCGGGTTTTGCAGACTCCTCGCCAGAGGTACTGGCTCAAGTGCGCACATGGGTTATTGCGAATGATCCCCGAGTGTACCCTGAGTTATATCGGTTGCTCGCCCATGCCGATATTGGCCTGGAAGAAAGTATTCGAAGTATAAATAGCCCGACCATTGTGATTACGGCGGAACATGACTACGGTAATTCTCCGGAAATGTCACAGCGTATCGCTTCGCGCATATCCGGCTCCCGGCTGGAAATTCTGCCGGGGTTACGGCACATGGCGTTGGCTGAAGACCCCTGCCAGTTAAATGCTTTGCTGGTATCATTTTTCAGTTCCGCATTACTGCCTGAGCAAGCTGAGGAAGCAGCCCTATGAGCCAGCCCAAAGAATGTATTGGTGGACCGCTTGTCATCAATGGCCGCACACTTTCCCTGTCGAAAGCGGTGCGTGCCGATAACTTTGTTTTTTTGACAGGACAGGTGCCTATGCAAGATGGTGTGCCAATGACTACCGGCTCCGTCGAAGACCAGACTCGCAGTTGTATCGAAAATATCCGTGCGACATTGCGCGAGTGCGGCGGTGATTTGTCTGACATTGTTAAGTCCACGGTCTGGCTCAAAGATCGGGACGATTTCCCTGGATTTAACAGCGTATACACCGAGTACTTTACCGAGGATCCCCCTGCCAGGACTGGATTGGTGAGCGATTTTCTTATCGACATCCGCGTAGAGATTGAGTGTGTAGCCTACATGCCGACTGGGATATCCTTGCGGTAACGCATACCGAAAACTAGAATAAAAACGGCACCACGCAGGAGACAATAAACATGACTGCACTTAAGCAATACCAGATGTATATCGGCGGCAAGTGGGTTGATGCCCAAG
>JBLHKV010000324.1:0-4064 GCA_047618115.1 Halieaceae bacterium
TCGCAACGCACATCCTCGCCTACGAGGACGATGGTGCGGTGGTATTCCACGAGGGTAACTTCAGCGACTACGAAGAGGAACGCCACAAGCGCATGGGCGCAGCGGCCGATCAACCGAAGCGGCTTACGTACACCCGCCTGATTTAGTTTTGGGAGTTTTGGGGACAGTTTACTTAATTATTCAAAATAATTAAGTAAACTGTCCCCAAAATTAATTAAGTAAACTGTCCCCAAAACACCAAAACTATGAGGAAGAATTGATGAAGCTGAAACTTGCTGGACTAGCACCAATACTCATACTTTTCGGAGGCTGCGCAACGATGTCCGAAGACGAATGCCGCGTTGCCGACTGGGTTGCGGTGGGGTACGAGGACGGCACGCGCGGCGTCGCGGCCGATCATATGTCGGAACACCGCAGCGCCTGTGCCGACTACGGTATCGCGCCGGATATGGAGGCCTGGCTGCAGGGTCGCGAGCGGGGTTTAACTGAGTACTGTCGGCCCGGGAAGGGTTTTGAACAAGGCCGCGTCAACGGTGAGTATCGCGGCGTCTGCCGAGGAGCGGCTGAGGTTGCTTTTCTCGCCGGTTATGCCGACGGGCAGGTGATAGGCGATTTTGAGCGCGCCATCAGTACGCGACAATCCGAGCTTTATAGGGCCGAGTCTGACCTGGAAGATCTTGACAAGTGGTACCGCCGCGCGGGCGATGTTGAGTCAACGCTGGTGGATAGCTCGGTGTCTGAAGAGGAGCGCAGGGAGCTGCTGCGCGACATCCGGGCTTACGAGCGCGATCGGGCAGATTTAGTGTCTGATATCCGCGAGTTGGAATTACAGGTGGTGGCACTGCAGACTGAGCTGCGAATACTGCGAGACTCGCTGCGGTATTAATCGGCCCTCTGGGCTCTCTATACGAACAGGCCCGCCAGCTGATAAACCGCCAGCGCCGCCGCGTAGGCCAGTACAAAATAGCCCACGAACATTTTTACCGCCAGCGCGGTGGACCCGCTCTCCTTGGCCAGGATAACGACGGTCGAAACGCACTGCAGGGCGATGGCAAAAAACACCAACAGCGCCAAACCCGAACCAATGCTTAAATTGGTCGCTTGAATCTGCTCGACCAGGGGCAACATATTTTCATCCGCTGCGGCGATACCAAAAATGGTACCCAAGGTGCCAACGAATACTTCGCGCGCGGCGAAGGAGGTTAGGATCGCCACGCCGTAGCGCCAATCCAGGCCCAGTGGCGCAAACAAAGGCTCGATCACTCGGCCCATGGACCCCAGCCACGATTCGCCCAGATCCGCGCCAAAATTGGGGAAATAACCCAGTATCCAAATGACCAGGGTCACGGCAAAGATGATTTTTCCAGCCTTGGTGACAAAATGTTTGGAGCGGTTCCAGGAGTGGCGCAGCAGCGGTTGGATACCGGGGAGTCTATAGGGAGGCAGCTCGAGCACAAAGGGCAGATCGTTGTAGTAATCGGGCCGGGTTCGGGATATCAGTCCGGTCACCAGCAAGCCGGTCATCATGCCGAAAAAATAGATGCCAAACATAGCCAGCCCCTGCCAGCCGACCAGTCCTCCCAGCGCGGTGCCCGAGGGGATGAAGGCCGCTATCAGCAGGGTATACACCGGCAAGCGCGCCGAACAGGGCATCAGCGGTATGGCCATATAGGTGAGCAAACGTTTTTTGGGTGAATCTATGGAACGGGCGGCGTAGATACCGGGAATGGCGCAGGCCACCCCGGAGAGCATGGGGATAAAACTCTTGCCGGTCAGACCAAAAATACGCAGCGGCTTGTGACAAATCAGTGCGGCCCTGGCCATGTAGCCGGAGTCTTCGAGCAGGCCAATAATAAAGGTCAGCACAAAAATTTGCGGTACAAACACCAGAAATGCACCGATGCCGCCGAACAGTGCATCTGCCGTAAAGTCGCTCACCACCTGGTTGCCTATCATCGGAATCAAGGCGTCGGCCATTAAATGTAGCACTGTTTCCACAGCATCCATGGCCGGTGCAGCCCAGGTAAATATCGATTGAAACAGCAGGTACATAATGCCGAAAAATGCAGCGCCGCCGGTAACAGAATGCAGAAAAAATCCGTCCAGGCGGGCCTGAGATCTAATCAGCACATCGCCGCGTGGGCCGTACTTTGCCGCGAGTTGATGAGCGTTGCCGCGCAGTATCGCATCTGGGGTGGCGATCAAATGCTCTCTGGGTGCCCTGGTTTCCTGGGCAGTGTTATCAATTTTGAGCTGGGCAATAACGGCGTCCAGTCCTTTTCCGGAGCGGGCAGAGATGGGGAACACAGGCGCAAATAGCGCCTCGCCCAGGGCGTCGGTATCCAGGCTCAGTTTGTGCTTGTCGAGTATGTCGACCATGTTGGCCAACACCAGCACCGGCTTGCTGTGGCGTTCGCACTCGCGGATCACCTGCAGCGTGAAGTACAAACTCTTTTCGAGCCGGGTGGCGTCGATCAAACACAGCACGTGGCTGACCTCGGGGTCATTCAGCGATTTCTCGAAGTAGTCGACGGCCACCTGCTCCTCGGCCGATATGGCCTGTAGGGAGTAGGTCCCGGGGAAGTCGATCAGTTGTTTGTCAGGCAGGGCCTGCATCGTCCCGCTTCCGACATCCACGGTGATACCGGGGAAGTTGGCCACTTTCTGGGCCAGCCCGGTCAATCGATTGAACAGCAGGCTTTTGCCCGAGTTGGGGCTGCCGATGAGGATAATCTTACTCATCGTGGTCGACTTGAGAGATTAAGCGTATCTGGATATGGCTGGCGACTTCGTCGTCCAGAGAATACACGGTGTTACTCACCCGGTAGACTTTGGGCGCGCCGAACGCCGGCGCGTGCAAACAGGACACCGACTCTCCAGGATGAAAACCAAATTCGAGCATGCGGATCCGGTAGTTTTCTGCGAGCAGATCGTCATAGCCAACTATCTCGCAGCGTTCACCGGCGCGCAGGGTCCACAGGGAGCGGTTCATACTATCAGTGTTGGTATCTCAAAAATCGGATGGGCGATGTTAGTCTAAATGCGAATGATTTGCACTAACATCTAGAGGAGCTGTTCCCCGCGATGATTTTCCCTGAAAGTTAACGCGGGGTTTCTGCATTACAGGGTTTCTGCTATAAATGACGACATGACTCATTCGACGACCAGCGCAGTAAAAACCGTGACCTTGGTAGGCCGCTTTCCAATGCATCGCGGCGGCCACCTCGACTCCCCCACTATCGCCTACGAGACCTGGGGCGAACTCAACGAGGCGAAAGACAACGCCATTTTGATCTTCAGCGGGCTTTCTCCCTCCGCTCACGCGGCATCGTCCGAGGAGGACCCCTCAGCCGGCTGGTGGGAGGACATGATCGGATCCGGCCTGCCGCTGGATACCAACCGCTATTATGTGATTTGTGTGAATTCGCTGGGCAGCTGTTTCGGCAGCACGGGTCCCGCCTCGATCAACCCCGCTACGCAACAGGTTTACCGGCTGGATTTCCCGGTTCTGGCTTTAGATGATGTGGCCGACGCTGCCTTTAAGGTGGTGGAACATTTGGGCATCAATCAATTACATACTGTTCTGGGCTGTTCCATGGGGGGTATGAGCGCCCTGGCTTACTGTGCACGCTACCCAGGTGCCGCGCGCGGTTTTGTCTCGCTGTCTTCCGCCGCTCGGTCGCTGCCTTTTGGCATCGCGGTGCGGTCCTTGCAACGGGAGATGATTCGCTCCGACGACAAGTGGCTCAATGGTAACTATGACCCCTGCGATCCTCCATTGGCGGGCCAACGACTGGCCCGCAAGTTGGGCATGATCACCTACCGCTCAGCCGCCGAGTGGGAGCAGCGCTTTGGTCGGGAACGCGCAACGGATGTGGGCTCGCCGGGAGACAAGTTCAAAATAGATTTTGCGGTAGAATCCTATTTACAAAATCAGGCCGAGCGTTTCAGCGGGGGCTTCGATGCCAACTGTTATTTGTATCTATCCCGCGCTTCGGACCTGTTTGACCTGGCCGAACACGGCGGCTCTTTGCAAGCGGGTTTTACGCGGATGAAAATCGAAC
>JBLHKV010000325.1:0-4057 GCA_047618115.1 Halieaceae bacterium
TTGCCGAAGCCATGACCCTGGAGCGTCGGGAGTTTGACCTCCTGCGTACATCGGACCAGGCGGTATCAATGCGACACATTTTTTTCGCTGAGCGGACCTGTACCCGGATTCCCGGGGTTACCGATGTCGCACAAACGCTTACGATAGAACGCGTGGGTGTGGTAGGCGGTGGCACTATGGGTTGCGGGATTGTGCTTGCAGTCCTCGCTGCAGGCTACAGTGTGGTCCTGGTAGAACAGACCATGGAGGCTGTAATCGTAGCGCAGCAACGTCTAAAAAATCTATTTGATAATCTCGTTAAGCGCGGGAAATTGACGGTCGAGGATCGTGAATTCAGGCAGGCGAGCTTATCGACAGCAGACAGTCTGTCTGCTTTGGCTGAAGTCGATCTTGTCATTGAAGCCGTGTTCGAGGACATGAACACCAAATCGGTATTGCTGAAAGAGCTTGTTGAAGTCACGCGCGGTGATGCCATTCTGGCCTCAAATACCTCTTACCTGAACCTGGACGAACTTGGCCTGGCCAGTGGCCGGGCGGACCGCCTCGTTGGCTTACATTTTTTTGCTCCTGCCAACGTAATGAAGCTACTGGAAATCGTGCGTGGAGCAGCCACGGCACCAGATGTTATTGCCAGCGCATTTGCTTTCGCCAAACGTTTGGGCAAGATCGGTGTTATGTCGGGTGTCTGTCACGGCTTCATAGCCAATCGTATGTATCAATGTTATCAGCGCGAGGTAGGCCTGTTATTGGTCGAGGGCGCAACCCCGAGGCAAATTGACCAGGCGCTCACTGACTGGGGTATGGCGATGGGGCCCTGCAGTGTAGCGGATATGTCGGGCTTGGATATTGGCTATGCGATGCGTCAGTCTCTAGACCCGGCGCGATACGAAGTAAATGCTTTTCTAGTCCACGATCGTTTGGTAGAGGCTAACCAAAAAGGTCGTAAAACCGCTGCTGGCTTTTACCTGTATGACGAAAGTGCTCACCGTGAAAATCCGCTTGCACTTGAGATCATCGACGCGGTGCGGGCCAAGCTAGGTGTCACCCCTCGCGCTATAGATGACTGGGAGATCGTCGAGCGGAGCATTTATGCGCTGGTGGTAGAGGGTGCACGCATTCTGGATGAGGGGGTCGCCCAGCGCGCAAGTGATATAGACGTTGTCTATGTTAACGGATATGGATTTCCCCGTTGGCGCGGCGGTCCGATGTACTACGCCAAAACAGTGGGGTTGGAAATGATCAGGAATCGAGTCGCCAACTTTGCTGAGACAAGTCCCCGTTGGTGGAGTTTGTCACCGGGATTAGACGCGGCCGCGTCTCGTGGAGACTGGGATGGCGATTTTATTGGCAGTAAAAAAATAGGTGTTTAATGAATTTTTCTGAACTGGATAGACCATGTGTAAAAGGGGGGCTGTATGCTTCCTTATAAAGCACCGACGCAGGATTTTGAATTTCTGTTGCGGGATGTTTTTGACATGGAGTCCTTTTGGACTTCAATGGAGGGCACCGAGCAATTCACGGTAGACGATGCGTTGCTTATCTACGATGAGGCAGCTCGCTTTGTCACCAATACATTGCTCCCATTGAATTGCAATGGCGATGAAGAAGGCTGCCGTCTAGAAGACGATGGTGTCAAAACCCCGAGGGGCTGGGCAGACGCCTATCGGGAGTATTGCGCCAATGGTTGGCAGGGCATGCCGGCCTCTCCGCAATACGGTGGTCAAGGCTTTCCGAAAACCCTGAGTCTGGGTGCCGAAGAAATGCTGATGACCGTTAATCCGTCATTTGCGCTGTATCATTTTCTGACGGCGGGAACCATCGTGCTGCTGACCGAACACGGCAGTGAGAGCATCAGGAATACTTACCTGCCACAGCTGGCGCAAGGTCGTTGGGTGGGTACCATGTGTATGACTGAGGCTCAAAGTGGTACCGATTTAGGGCTAATAAAAACCAGGGCAGAAGCCTTGGACGACGGTACTTATCGTATTACTGGTTCAAAGATTTTCATCTCTGGTGGTGATCATGATATGGCAGAAAATCACTGCCATCTTGTTTTGGCAAAATTACCTGACGCGCCAGCGGGTAGCCGTGGCATCTCACTATTTCTGGTACCGAAGATTGTCCCCGGTGCCGAGGGAGCAGCTGGCGAGAGCAATGCGGTAAGTGTTGGCTCTATCGAGAAAAAGATGGGCATGAAAGCCAACGCCACCTGCGTGATGAATTTTGATGGTGCGACCGGTTGGTTGATCAATTCGCCCAATAGTGGGCTGGCCTCCATGTTCACCATGATGAACTATGAGCGTCTGGTGTGTGGCTTACAGGGTCTGGGCGCCGGCATCGCGGCCTATCAAGGTGCGTTGGCGTATGTCAAAGAACGCCGCCAGGGTCGCGCGCCGGGTGGTGCACAGGATCCAGAGCAAGTTGCGGACCCGATACTGGTATTTGGTGATGTACGTCGCACACTGCTCGAAATGAAAGCCTTTACCGAAGGTGGCCGCGCGCTTTGCTATTACACCGCCATGCAGCTCGATACTTGCAAGTTTAGCAGCGATACCGACGCCAAGCAGTTGGCGCAGGGACTATGTGATCTGCTGACGCCAGTCGTAAAAGTGTATCTGTCCGATAGGGGATACCACTATGCTGGCGAAGGGCAGCAGCTGTACGGTGGTCATGGGTATATACGCGAGTATGGAATGGAGCAGGTGGTACGCGACTGTCGCATCGCACGGCTTTATGAAGGCGCTAACGGGGTGATAGCGACTGACCTTACCAAACGCAAGATTGTTGGCTCCAATGGCAAATTAGCAGAACTATTTGCCAGAGAAGTTCACAGTTTTGTCGATGCTTTACCCGACAACTCCCCCGCTACGGAATATAGGGAAGAATTTCTACAGCTCACCGAAAAAGTGGAATCGGTTAATGCTGCGCTGGTCGACAGAGCGAAAGATTCTCCTGATTTGGTAGGAGCGGTTGCCACCCCGGTTTGCCATTTATTCGGGTTGTGGGCGCTTGCCTATATGTGGATGCGTATGGCAGACGCTGCGGGGAACACCAATCAGGGCAGCGATTTTATTGGCGGTAAACTTAAAACTGCGAGATTCTTTTTTTCCTTCTGCCTGCCGGAAGCAGACTTACTGGTAGCGAGATTTAATGCAGGCTGCAGTATCCCGATGAGCCTGACGGAAGCAGAGTTTTAGGAGAGCCGACATGGGCATACTTAAGCGGCGTTCCTTTGTTCAGGCAACAGCTGCACTGGCGCTGGGTGCGACACTGCCATCGGTAGCATTCGGTGCCGGAAGTGGCAGGCAGGCATCTACTAGCCCCAATGTACTATTGATTGTTACCGATCAGGAGCAGAGCTGGGAGCTACTACCGTCGATATTACCTTTACCCAATCGAGAGAGGTTGCAGCAGCGCGGTGTCTATTTCAATAATGCCTACGTTAATAGTGCTATTTGTGCGGTAAGTCGCGCCGCTCTCTACAGTGGTACAACAGGGCAAAACAATGGGGTGTGGGATAATACACCGCTACCCTACATAGAAGGGCTAGACCCGCAGCTGCCTACGATAGGTACTATTCTACGGGATCAAGGGTACAGCACTGGTTACTTTGGCAAGTGGCACCTGACGCCATCCAATCTGAAAATGGGGGCGGTGGGCGATTCCTTGCTCTATCAGCACGGAGAGGCACAGCCAGGCCCCGTAGCCATGGCCGAGTTGTTTCGCCAATATGGTTTTGATAATAGCGATCAACGTGGTGAACGTGATGGCACCTGGGGCGGTGCTTATTTCGATTCTCAAACTGCAAAATCCTCCAGCGACTTTATCCGCTCTAAAGCTGGCTCAGAAAAGCCCTGGTTGACGACCGTAAATCTGGTCAATCCCCACGATATTATGTTTTTCAAAGCGACAGAGCGCCAGCAAAACACCACCTATAGTCAGCAACTTTCGCTGAAGGGCGAGCCCGACCTGCCCGGTTATGCCAAAAACTGGCAGCAGCCCTTGCCAAACAATTTCGGGCCCGAGACGCGCAAGGCGATCAGTGCACATGAGCAGC
>JBLHKV010000326.1:0-4052 GCA_047618115.1 Halieaceae bacterium
ACTACGGTATTCAGCGGGCGGCGCGGCTTCGCAGATGCCTTTAAGCCTGGGCACCGCGTTGGCACAGGCAAGGGTTATCTCGTCGAAGTGTGCCCAGACCGCCACGCTGCGACAACGGCTGGCCCTGCCGAGCAGGCGCAGCCACTCAGTAGCTGGTTTACTTTTGCCGCTGGGCTCAAATACCGGATAGTGACGCTGGGCGCGGCCCTCCATATTGACCAGGGTGCCCTCGCATTCTGCGAAACTGGACGTTGGCAACACAACGTCTGCTGCGTTGCAGCTATCGCTATCCAGCGTATCCAGCACAACTACATTGCGTGAGCCGCTCATCAAGGCATCGATGCGATCGCGGCTAGCGCGTCTATACAGGTCGTTTTCAAGTATCAACAGGGTGTCTATTTCGCCTTTTTCAGCGCGCTCTATCAGCGTATCCAGACTTAAGGCCGTGTCGGTTTCTAGCAGGGCAACTCCCAGCGAGTTGCACTCTGGCACACACATGCTTAATTGAGCAGGGCTACCCGCTTTTACCAGCGCCGCGCTAATTTTAGCTGCGGCATCCATCACGGCGGCGTTGCCGCATCCCGTGCCGGAAACAATCAGCGGCATTTTCGCGGCTAAAAGGTCCGCAGCAATAGTTGATGCAAGCGCTGCGAGCTCGGTGGAGAGCCCGGTGCCGGGGGCTGGTGATCCCTCTAACTCGGCGGCTACTGCAGATCCCAGAGCGGCAATGTCATCGGGACTCAGTTGACAGGTTTTGGTGGCGACGTCATCCAGTCGGGTCGCCGCCACGCTGGCAATGTACAGAGGGCTTTTCTGATCTTGTGCAAGATTGCGTATCGCGGCATCCTGCCAATGTTCGAGGCGCAGCTCCGCGGCCAGTTCATAGGCCTTGTTGCGCACCGCCTGACGTAGTGCCAATGCCACTCTGGGGGCGGTGTTGGTAACGTCTTCGCCGAGAATCAAGACAGCGTCGGCGGATTCCATGGTTTTGATAGATGGGTTGGCGGCTGGGCTTGCTGTTTGTGCGCACAGCATCCCGCGGATCAGTGCCGACTCAGCAGTAGACATCCCAGAACAAAACTCTTCGGCACCGACGAGTTCACGCAGGGCGAAATTGGCCTCTATCGAGGCGCGCGGTGATCCGATGCCGACAACTTTGCCGGCGCCCAGCATCTCGGAAATTTCCGCGACGGCTTGTTCCGCCCCAATGGCTGAAAAACGTCCCTCGTCGTCCCGACGCCCCGCGGCGGGAATTCTGCGATCGCTGTTGACGAAACTACCGCCGAAACGACCACGGTCACAGAGGAAGTAACCGTTCACTTCACTATTGTAGCGATTGTGAATGCGCTTCAGTTTGCCATAGCGCTCTCCAGGTAGCGTATTACAGCCAACGCTGCATCCGGTGCAAACGGAGGGTGCCGACTGCAGGTCCCATTTCCGTGTGTATTCGTTTACCAGGGTCTTATCGGTGAAAACACCCGTTGGGCATACCTCGACGAGGTTGCCCGCAAACTCGCTTTGTAGCGTTCCCTCTTCGTGCCGACCAAAGTAGACGTGATCGTGGGATGCCATGGCCGCCAGATCGGTGCCTCCGGCGTAGTCGTTATAGAAGCGGGTGCAGCGATAGCAAGTGATGCAGCGATTCATCTCGTGGTGGATGAGGGGACCCAGATACTGGTTGCGGTGGGTGTTCTTGCGCCCCCGATACTCGCGATCGCGGTGGCCTACCATCACCGTCATATCCTGCAGGTGGCACTCCCCACCCTCGGCACATACCGGGCAATCGTGAGGGTGATTGAGCATCAGCGACTCGATAATATCCTCGCGGAACCCTTGGGCTTTATCTCCCGACAGTGAAAAACGCGCTCCCTCAGTTACCGGAGTCATACAGCCCATAACGATGCGGCCGCGAGTATCCTCTTCGTTTTGAAATTGCACAACCGCGCACTGTCGACAAGCGCCGATCGAACCCATGGCGGGATGCCAGCAAAAATAGGGGAGGTTGATATCCAGACCCAAACAGGCCTGGAGAATATTCTCGCCCTCATTGGCCTCGTAGGCTGTTCCGTCAATATAGATAGTTGGCATAGTCGGCTCCCTATCCCTCGTCACAGTAGGGGCAGCTTTGCCCGCTTATATGGCGTTCGAAATCTTCGGGGAAATACTTGAGCGCACTTTGCAGCGGCTCCATCGCCCCCGGCGCCAATGCGCAGTGGGTGTTACCCATAGCGCCAATAAAGTTAACCTGGTGGGCAAGAATATTCATGTCCTCAGCGCGACCTCGTCCAGCCTCGATTTCCTCTAGTACATCCCGGGTCCAGGGCAGGCCGTCGCGACATGGCGTACAAAATCCGCAGGACTCCTGAGCAAAAAACTCAATCAAATTCTTAACCATTCCAACCGGACACGTCTGATCGTCGAGAATGATCATCGTGCCCGTGCCCATTCTGCTCCCCGCCTTGCCTATGGTGTTGTAGTCCATGGCCAGATCGAGGTGTTCCTCGGTGAGAAAGTCCGTTGAACCGCCACCCGGCAAGAAGCCGCGCATTTTGTAACCTGGCAGCATGCCCCCGGCGTGCTCCTCGAGAATTTCTCTCACAGTCGTCCCTATGGGTAGCTCCCAGCAACCGGGGTTGTTGACGTTACCGCTGACTCCGTACATTTTCGTGCCGGCATCATCGCCAATGCCGAGTTCTTGAAACCAGTCCGCCCCGTGGGCAATGATATGAGAAATATTGCAGAGCGTTTCAACGTTATTGACAATGGTGGGCCGCCCCCATAATCCGCTGACCTGGGGGAAGGGGGGCTTGGCGCGGGGATTGGCGCGCTTGCCCTCGAGTGCTGAAATGAGAGCCGTCTCCTCACCACAAATGTAGCGGCCGGCGCTGGTGTGCAACAAGAGTTCTAGCTTGTAACCACTGCCCATGATGTCGTCGCCCAGATAACCTTTGTCGTAGCACTCGGCAATCGCCGTTGACAAGGTTTCTATGGACTTGATGTATTCTCCCCGCAGGAAGATATACGCAATATCGGCCCCGATGGTATAGGCCGCGCAAATCATCCCCTCGATCAGTTGATGAGGGTCACACTCCATTAGCAGCCTGTCTTTGAACGTGCCCGGCTCCATTTCATCTGCATTGGCGATCAGGTACTTGTGCCCGCCGCTGGGGTTGTCCGCAGGCACGAAGCTCCACTTCATGCCGGTGGGGAAGCCCGCTCCGCCGCGACCTCGTAGATTGGAGTCCTTGATGACTTGCAGGCAGTCGGCAGGTGACAGCTCGTTCATCGCCTTGCGCAAGCCCTGATAGCCACCGTTGGCCTCATAGGCCGCCATATCGGTTACAACTTTATCGGCTCGAACATTCTTGGTGAGTGGCCGGTTATTCATGACTCGCCTCCACCAATTATGTTGTCAATTTTTTCGACAGTGAGGTCCTCGTGCAACTCGTCGCCCACCATCATTACCGGTGCTTTGTCGCAAGCTCCCAGGCAGGGTACCGGCAGTAACGTGTATTTGTTGTCGCCGGTGGTCTGCCCGCGACCAATGCCGAGACGCGCCGAAAGGTGTGCTTCAATTTTGGTGCAACCGCGAATCCAGCAGCTGACGCTGTTGCAAAACAAGATGACGTTGTCGCCAACCGGTTGGCGGAAGATCAGGTTGTAAAACGTTGCGATGCTGTCCAGCTCAGCGGAGGACATCTCCAGGTAGTTTGCTATCTCCCGCAGGCTTTCATCGGAGACCCAACCGCGGTGTGCCTGGACGATTTTGAGCGCGTCGATTGCCACGGCGGAGCGATAGGGCGCGTGGGCCAGCTCGCGATCGATTTCCTCGAGCTCGGTGCTGGAGAGGGCGCGGATCAGTTCGGTCATCGGTCTACGTCCGCCATCACAAAGTCGATACTGGCAATGATCGCGATCAGATCGGGGATCATCAAGCCATTGCTGATTAGTGGGATCATCTGCAAATGAGGAAATGACGGCGTTCTGATTCTGGTTCGATAAGATGTGGTGCCGCCGTCGCTTATCAGGTGGTAGCTGTTGACTCCCTTGGT
>JBLHKV010000327.1:0-4050 GCA_047618115.1 Halieaceae bacterium
AGCGCACGGCGGTAGTGGTCTGGACTTTGGGCTGATTGAGGCAATGCGATCATTCTCGCCCCGCAACACCAATCTGGAATTAGTTCACCGTCTGGATCGTGAAACCTCGGGGTGCATCTTGCTAGCTGGACGGCGCTCAGCGTTGCGAGAGTTACATCGTCAGTTTCGCGAGCGCGAGGTCGAAAAGCATTATTTGGCCCTCGTGCAGGGCCAGTGGCCAACTGCGCTAAAGCGCGTCGATGCCCCCCTGCTGAAAACAACCTCAGAAGCGGGTGAGCGCATGGTCAAGGTACACCGGGATGGGCAGTCCGCAGTTACCCAGTTCAAGGTATTACAACGGTTTACCAATGCGACGCTGGTTCAGGCCAGCCCCGTTACAGGGCGCACTCACCAAATAAGGGTGCATGCACTACACGCTGGGCATCCGTTGTTTGGGGACGACCGCTATGGTGAGCGTAGTGCCAATAAGGCGTGTCGGCAACAGGGGCTAAAGCGGCTATTTTTGCACGCTGCCAGTTTGAGCTTTACCAATATGGCTGACGAACGAATTACAGCCGAAGCCGAGCTCGATCAAAATTTGCAGTCATTTCTTGAGAGGCTGGGTCGAGCCTAGTATATCGATTCCAAAATTCTCTAAGAAGTCGATAAGCAGCATAAGGGGTAGGCCAACCAGGCAGTTGCTGTCGCGACCGCGCCATTGCTTGAAAAGGCTGATGCCCAGGCCTTCGGCCTTGAAGCTTCCCGCGCAGTCGAAAGGGCGCTCTCGCTGCAGATAGTTTTCAATTTGCTCTGAGGAGAGCTTTCGAAACAGAACTTCAAAGGTTTCTGTGCTGGCGTACTCAACTGAGCTGCACGGGTCCAGCACGCAAAGGCCCGTGACAAATTTCACCCAGCGGCCACTCGACTTGGCTAGTTGTCTGCGGGCGATCTCAATGTCGCCAGGTTTGCCTCTGCTGACACCGTTTTGCGATGCTACCTGATCGCTGGCAATGATTAGCCCGCTATCGTGGCGCTGTGCTACTTTGCGCGCTTTGGCTATGGAAAGACGCAGTGCGATAGCGGTTGCGGTTTCGCCGGGTAGGGGCGTTTCATCGATGTCAGGAGTATCTTGGATTACCGGTAAATCGAGCTTTGCCAAGAGGTCGGCTCGATAAGGCGAGCTGGAGGCGAGCACCAGGGGGTTGTTATTTGTTATGATCACGATCGCTATGGTCTCAGTGGTAGTTGTATCGGTGAGTAGTTGTAGAAGCCTATGTATTCTAAAGATTTTTTTGACAGACAGCGATACTGTCCCTATGATGCGCGCCTATGTTGACTGAGCCTCTACCGATGCTTCTCGATATGCGCAAATTGGCGGCTCGCGGAACTGTCGTAAACGGCTTCATCGCCGTAGCGGAATTGGCGCGAATCAAGAGCCTACTAGCGTCCGATCGTGGCACCGTAACCGCGCACTGTGAATTCTCGACAGACGAGGAAGGGCGGGCGCTGCTGACAGTTAGAAGCAGTGTAACACTCGACGTTGCCTGTCAGCGTTGCCTCGAGGCAACACAGATAGAAGTGACTACAGACAGCGTATTGTGTGTGGTGACAGGGGAAGACAAGATCGGCACGCTTCCAGCTAGTATGGAGCCGTTGATCATAGCCGAAGACCCGGCAAATTTGTGGTCTGTGGTTGAAGATGAATTATTATTGGGCCTGCCCATAGTCAGTTATCACGAAGCTGGCGCATGTGCAGAGCTTGTTGAAAAGTACCGAGTTGGCCCGGAGCCAACAGACGAAAGGTCGACGCCGAGCCCATTTGAGGTTTTGCAACAACTTAAGTCACAGAATCAGGAGTAATAGGAATGGCAGTACAAAAGAGTAAGAAAACCCGATCTCGTCGTGGCATGCGCCGCTCACATGACGCTCTGTCGCGCTCAACATTGTCGACAGATCAAACCACAGGTGAAACCCATCGCCGTCATCACATCTCGGCAGATGGTTTTTATCGCGGTGTAAAAGTTATTGAAATCAGCGGCGATTGAGACCTCTCCTGGTCTTAGGCACCGATTAACTAAACGGTAGCCAGATGGCCACGTCTCCCACCATTGCTATAGACGCAATGGGTGGGGACCACGGCCCCTCCGTCACAGTGCCAGCAACGCTTGCTGCACTGGCACAATACCCCGATCTCAAACTCCTTCTTATCGGCGATTTAGCCCAGATAAAGTCCGCTGCCGGGCGGGATTTGACCCATTACTCCACCAGGCTGATTCTGCGGCACGCACCATGCGTAATCGAGATGGATGCCAAGCCCAGTCATATCCTGAAAGAATGTGCTGCCACGTCGATGGGGCTCACCCTGGACGCAGTGCGTAGTGGAGAGGCCGACGCGGCGGTGAGTGGGGGCAACACAGGGGCTCTGATGGTGCTGTCGCGTCATCTGCTTGGTATGTCGCCCGGTATCTCACGGCCGGCAATTTGCGCGCCGATTCCCTCGCGACGCGGCTCTGTGTATTTACTCGACGTGGGAGCCAACGTCGACAGCCCACCTCAGCACCTACAGCAATTTGCTCACTTGGGCAGTTCTCTGGCAACCTTGTTAGGAAGGGGCGAGCCGCGCGTTGCGCTGTTAAATATAGGGCACGAGCACGGCAAGGGCAACGAACAGGTGAAGAGCTCCGACCAGTTGCTGAAAAATGATAACACCATCAATTATATTGGATTCATAGAGGCAGGCGGGTTGTTGCGCGGAGATGCAGATGTTGTTGTGTGCGATGGTTTTGTGGGCAATATCACGTTGAAGAGCATGGAGGCCACCTCACAGTATGTAGCCGAAACACTGAGGGCTGAATTTGACAGATCCGCGTGGCGTCGCATACTGGGCTTTTTGGTGAAGCCGACTATAAAGAGAATGAAGCAGGGCGTGGATACGGATCGCTATAACGGTGCTCTGTTTTTGGGTCTCAAAGGTTTGGTCTTAAAGAGCCACGGCGATGCATCTAGTGCCAGTTTTGAATCGGCCATTTCTCAAGCGAGACTTTGCCTGGCGCAGAATATTATTTCACACATGACTCAAGGTGATAGCAGCATATGACAATGGAGAGTGAAAGCAGGCAGAAAACAGTGGAAGGTCTGGCCTTTGTATTTCCGGGGCAAGGCTCTCAAAAGGTCGGCATGCTTGCCGATCTGGCAGCGGAGGATGCGGTTGTTGAAGAGACGTTCGCGGAAGCCTCTGAAGTCGTTGGCTACGATATGTGGCGTCTGGTCCAGGAAGGTGAACAGGGGCAGCTCAATTTGACGGAGACCACCCAGCCGGTGTTATTAACGGCGAGTGTGGCGCTTTGGAGAAGCTGGCAGCGGCGTTCCGAGGCGAGGCCGGCAGTCATGGCTGGTCATAGCCTGGGGGAGTTTTCAGCGCTGGTCTGTGCCGGAGCAATCTCTTTTGCCGACGGTGTAGCGCTGGTGCGCCAGCGGGGCGCCTTTATGCAAACCGCTGTGCCGGCGGGCGAAGGTGCAATGGCTGCTATTATTGGTCTCGACGACGAGGTCATCGCGTTGGCCTGTGCAGACGCCGCGGAAACTACTGGTCAAGTGGTTGCACCGGTAAATTATAATGCACCGGGGCAGGTAGTGATTGCAGGGTCGGCAACTGCCGTCGAGCTTGCTATAAACAACTGTAAGAGTGCGGGAGCGAAGCGAGCGTTACCGCTTCCAGTCAGCGCGCCATTCCATACCGATTTGATGCGCCCGGCCGGGGAAAAGCTTGCTGTTGCTCTCGAGGGTCTTGATGTCGTCCAGCCCAATATGCCGGTTATCCATAATGTACACGCGGCACCCGAGGTAGAACCCGAGAGAATCAAGGCCCTGCTGGTGGAGCAAATATACAGCCCGGTACGCTGGGTTTCGTGCGTTAATGCCATGGCTGATACGGGTGCGCAGGTTTTTGTGGAGTGTGGCCCCGGCGCGGTTCTAACCGGGCTGGCGAAACGAATTAACAGAGAGCTTTCCGGACTGAATACCGATAATCCGGAAAAAATGGCGACGGCGGTAACGGCTGTAGGTTGAACG
>JBLHKV010000328.1:0-4028 GCA_047618115.1 Halieaceae bacterium
GTTCCGCTGGCAGAACCGGGTGTTCCAGTTCGACAACCTGTAGGTCAACCGGCACCGGTGAATAGTGGTGTGGTCGCACGGGATAGCCTGGCTTCACTTAGCGGCACCGCAGCATCAGTAAAGGTGCCGCTGGCAGAGCCGGGTGTTTCGGTTCGGCAACCTGTAGATCAGTCCGTGCCAGCGTTTCGTGAGATGCTCCGGCAAGATACCCCCCTCGTAGCGCGTCACATTACGGCTCAATCCAACGTGGGGCAGGTAAACTCAAGACAGGAAAATTCAAGACGGGTAAATCCGGATGCCGCCGGGTTGGTCGGTCTGAAATCTGCTGGTTTGGCAGCGCATGGGTTGGACAAAACAGCTGGAATTCCAGGTGGCAAAGGTTCATCTACACTGGCCAGATCAGGGCTGAATAGCTTGGGTTTGGCCATGGCTGCCACAAAGAGCGCAGTATCGGCACAGCCTCATGGCAGGTCAGAAGAGGGTGGCTTAGCCCGGATCGTCACCGAGAACCAGGATCTGCAGCCACCTCGTGGTATGTCCAGCGGCAGGGCGCTGGCGCCGGGAGTCAAGTTAGATACCCCAGTTTTGAATACAGGTCAGACTTATCAGCGGGTGGAGCAGGCTGCTCAGCAAGTGGCTATCCCGGGAAAGGCCATGGGCTCGGAAAATATGCCGATACCGCCAGCGTTAACCACAGATCGGACGATTACATCCATTGAGCTACCCGAGCGATCCAGCGAACAGGGTTTGAAGGAGTTCGACGCGCTAGGTAAGTTAATGCCCACCGGTGCTACTCTGGCTACCGCCAGCGGTGAGGTCGGCCTATCCGGGGCTCGAAAGGCGCTTGGCAATGCTCCGCTTACCGTTCCAATGGGTGATCCCAATTGGAACAATGCATTTGTCGGTCGGATGAAAATGTTGGTAAACAGCGATATACAGTATGCCAATATTCAGCTGAATCCACCGGATTTGGGGAAAGTGGATATAAAGATTTCAAGCGAAGGTGACCAGACCAAAGTCCTGTTTATAGTGCAGAATGCAACCGCTCGAGAAGCTATAGAACAGGCCATGCCGCGTCTGAAGGAGTCACTCGAGCAGGGTGGCTTACAGTTGGCACACAGTGAGGTTGCCGATCAAAGTCAATCACAGCGACACGAAGGCAGCATAGCCAATGAACTTGCCGATTTCACCGTTGCCGGTAGCGACGAGGAAAGTCTTGAGAAGTTGTCTCAGAATAGACACGTTCCCGCCTCTGATGCGTTGGTTGATTACTATATTTAGTTGCCGTTAACCCTCCGTACTGTACATTCGGTTTATCCCTCCCCGGCGAACACCTGACGGTGTAGTTGCCAGCTCTATCTGTATTTCTGTCACTCGACCATAATTTCTATGGAGTCGAAGTCAAATTTCTGACTAACCTGTTTTTTGCATTACATAACCAATTGAATTATATAGGTAATATTAGTTGGTACAGCTCTTGCTAGGTATTTGATAGCTCTAGTTTGTAACGTCGACAATCCGAGGATTCACAGAATGAAGAAAATTATCATAATTGCCGTTGTGGTATTGCTTTTAGGTGGCGGTGCTGGGGGCTACTTTTTATTGAGTGGTGACGAACCAAGTGCAGATGCCGCCTTGGGTGCAGATGCCGCGCTAGAGGAGGGTGCCGAAGCAATTGAGGAGGTCGTAGCTGAGGAGGATCCCGTTTATCTGGCTTTAAATCCAGCCTTTGTGGTGAATTTCGATCATAAGGGGCGCACGCGTTACCTGCAATTGAGTTTGCAGATCATGTCTTACGATCAGGAGGCCGTCGATAAGGTAATGCTCAATATGCCGGCAGTCCGCAATAACCTCATCATGCTCTTTAGCGGCCAGGACTTCGATACCTTGAGCAGCATTGAAGGCAAGGAAAACTTGCGACAGGAAGTGCGTAAGACTATCCAGGAAGCCGTAAGGCAGGATGCCGGACACGAAATTAATGAAGTGTACTTCACCGGCTTTGTGATGCAGTAGAGACTATGGCAACTAAAGACATACTGTCAGAAGGAGAATTGGATGCGCTGATGGAAAGCGTGTCCAGCGGCGATGGTCCTGCGGGTGACATGTCACCGGTACGAGATTTTCAGCCTTTCGATTTCAACACCAGAGAGCAGGCTCTACTGGCGCAAATGCCAGGATTAAAAACAATTAGCGACCTGCAGGCCATGGAGTTGAATGAGCAACTTCAAGCGTTGTTCAAGGTGCCACTCGAGGTGGTTGCCAGCGATATTCAACTGGTCAATCTGAGTAAGGCTATCGGTGAAGTGGAACACCCCTCAGGTATCAATATTGTCAAGGTGCCGCCAATTAGCGGAACATCCTTCGTGGTATTGCCGGGAGAATTACTATCATTCTTTGTTAACCAGTATTTTGGTGGTGTGCTTGGCATGGGGGCGGGAAATGCCTCACGAGAGAAATTAACGCCTACTGAGGTTCGCATCAATGATGTGTTGGCTGACAAATTCTTGTCGACCATGCGCGCGACTTGGCGGGAGACTATTGAAGTGATACCAGAGCGGGTCTCCCTGGAAACTAATCCTGACATCCAACAATCGAGGCTGACTGATGAGCTGGCTTTCAATTTTTCCTTTGCTATTAAGGTGCGGGACTGGGAGTCGGTAATTAGCTGGATAGTGCCATACGCGGCCATTGAGCCACTGCGATCAAAGTTGGGTAGTCCTGCACGTAGCCAGAAATTAGAACAAGGCGGCACTAATTGGGAAGCGTTTTTTCGCGAGAAGTTGTTGTCGGTGGACCTCGAGGTGAGTGGTTTATTCACCTCGAGAAGTGTCAGTATCAGTGAATTACTAAGTCTCAAGACTGGATCCATTGTGCCCCTGAAAAAACCCACGGAGGTGACGATTTGTATCGAAAGCCTGCCGTTTATCAGTGGAGAGCACGGTGCGCTTAATGGCAAGAAATCAATAAAGATAAAAGAAGTGTTCGGTAATTCTGCGGACGCCTCTTAACGTAGTTGGAGACAAATAATGAGTGACGAGATAGAAGGTACGGTCGAACCTGAGGAGCAGGCAACAGCGTCTCAAGCACAGCCAGCGCCAATACCGGAGTTTGTAGAGCAGCCGTCGGCCAGTGGTGGGCGTGGAGAAATTGATCTGGAAGCGTTGATGGATGTACCAGTGACGCTCTCGGTGGAAATAGGCCGCAGCAAAATGCCGATCAGACAGTTGATTAGCCTCAATCAGGGCTCGGTTGTTGAACTTGATCGGGAAGTCAACGAACCCCTGGATCTGATGGTTAACGGCACTTTGATCGCCAGAGGAGAGGTGGTGGTTGTGGATGGTCAGTTTGGGTTGCGACTAATTGATGTTGTCAGCCCGCCTGAACGGTTGCGGAAGCTAAAGTGAGTTCAGCCTACTTGACCGCGCGTAATCGCTGGTTGCTGGCTTTGTTGCCGCTCTTTATATTTCCTCTGGACGTGTTGGCGGAAACCACGGAGATAGTGCCCAGGGACATGCTCAGTGCGGGCTATATGTTCCAGGTTTTTGGTTCATTGGTCCTGGTTTTTGCGTGCATCTTTTTGTTGATGTTTGTTGCTAAAAAATTCCAGGGTATACCCGTTACCGATAAACGAGTGATCAGGACTCTGGCGGCTGCGAAGATGGGCCCACGAGAGAAGGTTGTTCTGCTCGATGTGGATGGTAGGCAATTGTTGGTGGGAGTTACCAGTAATAATATTAGTACTTTGTTGGTCCTCGACAGTCCCATAGAAAATCTGGATACCGTCGCTGAAAATGGCATGGATTTTACATCTTTGTTGAGCTCGATGCGGGGTCAGGGGGGCGCATGAAAGGTGTTATGAGAGTGGTGTTGTTGCTCGCCATATGGCAACTGCCCGGTCTGGTGTATGCGGAGCAGACTATCTCGTTACTAACCGTGGAGCCAACCAGCGGTGGTGGTAGCAACTACTCGATAAACGTACAGATACTGATTTTGATGACGGTGTTGAGTTTGTTACCGGCAGCCTTACT
>JBLHKV010000329.1:0-3996 GCA_047618115.1 Halieaceae bacterium
TTGCTCCAGTGCGGATGAGCAACCTCTATTCCCGATTCGCGGCGGTTTGATGCGCGCCACCTATATGATCAAGAGAGGGCTGGATCACTTGCGTCACCTGGATTTTTCGACTATTCCCGGTTATGTGGGTTACATAGCATGGAAAGTGGGTTTAGTGAAATTCTGGTGGCGACACGTGATCCCCAAGATGGAAAAGCCCGCACGCGAAATCCGACGCCGTAGAGAGACTCAGATTGAAGTTATCGAGGTGCTCGAAGGATGAGCGCTAAGCGGACATGGCCTCTAGCAGTTCTTCATAGTTATTCCAGTCAAGCTCTGGTGTAACAACCTCTGTCCAGCGATCGGTCATTAGCTGGGTGAGCGCGGTGGAAAAGTAGTCTCGGTGTGCTCCCAAAACACCGCTGGCGACTTTGGAGGTATTGCTCGGTGGTGTGCCGGTCGCCTCATCGCGTTTATTGCGTAGCAGGTGGTCGTTAAAGTGACTGTTGTGTGCCTTCATGAAACTTAGCGACGATTGTTCCTTGACGATATCGAACAACTCATCGTCGAGTTCGATGCGGAGAAACGCCGCGACTCTTTGCAGTTGCCTATCGAAATCCACCTTCAAATGTTCGTAACAGAGTAGTAGCACGTCGGGGTTTTCTCTTTGCTGACACCAGCTCACTAGATGATGCCAATATCCATGTGGAGCCCGCCGCCGCAGATAGTGCTCTTTTACAAAATTCTCGAACTCAATTGAGCCAGGCTCCATTAGCCATCCGTCGAAAAAATTGTACAGGGAAACCACTGCGTCGAACGGGTGCCGCAACACACAGATGTATCGAGCGCCGCTTGGAACTACGCCCCATGCGGCGTGGCTTTTATACAATCGGGGTGATCCGACCTGCACTGCTTCGAGGTCCAGTCCGAGGTCGTGAGCGGCATCGATCCATGGCGTCACTTCGGTGATCTCCTCAAAGTCCATCGACCCTCGGGTGCGTAAGCCGTGGGCGATCTGTTGCATCCAGGTAGTGCCACATTTTGAGTAGGGAGATATGATGACGTCGTCGGGACGGGGCTGGAACTGGTTTCCCTTGGCGACGCCTTCATCAGTAAAGAGTTTATTTAGAATAGTAGCCAACTCTTCCAGGTTGGTTGCGCGACCGGTCGTCATGTGGTTTCCCTGTGTTTATCGGCTATGGGCCTATTTGTGCGAGAAGGGCTCTGCTAAAAGACTGTTTCAGAACCATGCTCCTCTCGCAGCTGAGCGTCGATTCTGTCTTGTTCCAGAGCTGCATTGGTATCGGTGCACTGCCCCTCGTTCCACCTATGGTACGAAGTGTAGTCCGGCTCACCTACCTTGGTAAGGCTGTCCCACACCAGCAAACATTTTTGTAGTGAGCTTAACAACGGGGTCTTGTCGACATCGGCCAGTAAGCTCGCCAATGTTTTTGCCTCTGTTGCCAGGGCCAGGTTTTTATCGATATCCAGCACCATAAATGCGGGAGATGCCACGGAATACGAATCCCAGTGGGTACTGCCCGCGTTTCCAGGGGTACCCCCGCGAGCAAAATTTGCCCAGGCCCGCATCATCGTCTGCTCCATCTGATCGCGTAGCGGTCCCTCGGGATACACGTAATCGGATATCGGTCCATAGCGGTAATCTCCGGTGACGAAACTGATGTCGGTACCGTGCGCCGCGCCAATAATCGTGGGGAAGTCTGCAAAGAAAGAACTGACTTGGTCGTCCCAGTCAAAACGGTACGCGTATAAACTATTATAGCCCGCCGCCTCCAGTGCCGCTAATGGCTCATCGACGCCTCTAAGTTTCCAGGCATGAGATCTTACCTCTACCCAGTAGCGGTACAGGTCGGGGTCATGCAGTGTAATTCGAGGTGGTAACCAGCGGGTAAAGAGGTAGCTGGTGTCGACATAGTAGCGGTGCAAACCCAACCATAGTGTCACCTCATCTTTGTTTGAACCCGAGATCACGGGTATTCCTTTGGCATATCTGGGGTCAGCCAGCGAGTCCAGCATGCCGATTTTAGGGATAACCACATCATCGGCGGTGGTCAGCGGAGTATAGGTTCCCTCCGGCAGGTTTTGGTACGCAGTAAGCAACTCCTCTCCCGAAACAGACCGTAACGCTTCTGCATTGACCTCCAAGCGCGGGTTTGCAGATTGACCAGTGGGGAAGAGCGCCTGTTCCAGCTGCCAACCACCCCTCGCAATAGTTTGATTCTCTCCATCCTGGTTGAAGGCATTTTTCAGATTGGCGCTGGCCATATAGCCGGATTGAACGATAGCCCGATGGAATAAACCTTCGGCGAGCGGCGAAGCCAGCAAGGCGTAAATATTATGCCCGCCGGCAGATTCGCCGAAGACGGTAATGTTGTCCGGGTTGCCGCCGAAGCGTTCTACATTGTCACCGATCCAGCGCAAAGCCTGAATAATATCCAGTGTGCCAAAATTAGATGCCAGGTCCAGACCGGACTGTCCGCGCTGGATGGCCGGATGTGTAAACCAACCTAGTACGCCCAAGCGGTAGTTGAGCGTGATGACGATGACGCCCTCCCGCGCAACGAGGGTCGAAAAGTCGTAATTGCCCTTGTAGCCGGTAGTGTTTGCGCCGCCGTGAATCCATACCATCACTGCTCTCGGTTTGCTCGACGGGGCTACGGGTCCGCGTATATCCAGATAGAGGCAGTCCTCGCTGCCGACCAGGTCATCCCCGGCCAGACCGGCGGTGGTACTCGCCTTTTGCAAACATATAGCGCCGGATTTCCTTTCCGGAATTACCCGTTCGGACGACTCGAGTGCCCGCGGAGCTCGCCAGCGCAGCTCACCGACGGGCGCTTGCGCGTAGGGAATATCGGGCCAAAACATCACGCCGGGTGTGGATTCTGTTCCCGTAGTCACACCGCTGGTGGTTGCCACTTCGACGGTCCGTTTGTCGGCGGGTTCGGGTTGCTGGGAATTGCACGACGCCAGAAGGATGAAGCAGAGCGCAGCTGCCTGATAAAGCTTCATTCTATATCCTCAACTTTGCTCTAGAGAAAGTCTTGTAAGAGATCGACAAACAGTTGCAGCTGGTCGTGGTGTACCCAGTGTCCGGCTTTGGGCAGGCTTTTAACTTGTGCATTTTGGAAGCTCTGATCGCGGCCGTCTACAATCGGATTGGATGCCGAGCTCTCATCGCCATACACCAGTAGAGTAGGGCAGGTAATCATACCGTAAATTCTAGTGGTGTCCTCCCAGGACATGCCAACCGATGGGAATGCGTAGGTATAATTATCGAACTTCCAACTGTAGGTGCCATCCTCATTCTGGTTGACGCCATGTACGGTCAGGTGGAGTGCCTGTGCCGGCGAGAGGTGTGGGTTGGCCTTATTCATGCGTGTTGCGGCCTCTTTCAGCGTGGGGTAGCGTTTTATTTGTCGACCGGAAATTTTCCGCAGTTGCGCTATCCAGCCCCGCAGGTTTTCGTCGACGGTGCTTTCTCGCAGTTTCTCGAGCATTTGGGGAGATGGACCGAGCCCTTCGATGGCGACTAGCTTGCTGACATTATCGGGGTAAATGCCGGTGTATCTGAGGGCAATATTGCCGCCCATGGAGTGGGCGACAATGCGTAGTGGAGCCAGCTGTAGTTGATGAACCAGCTGAGCAATATCATATACGTAGTCCGTAGTCGTATAGGTGCCACCAGTAATCCATTGGCTGTCGCCATGGCCCCTCAGGTCCGGTGCGATCACGTGATAGTCATGTCGAAGCTCCCTGGCCACCCAATCCCAATTGCGACAGTGATCCCGCCCGCCGTGGATCAGTAGCAGCGGTGGCGCCTCCGGATTCCCCCAGTCGACGTAGTGCAGTCGCAGGCGCTGCGAGAAGTAATAGTGAGAGGTGGGACCGGAAAAGTCTGTCATGGTTTAGGCCGCTAGTCGTCAGGCGGGAGAGCATAAACCCTCGATACCGGCGTTGCCAAGGACTGATTCAGAATCAAAAATGCATGTTATCCTG
>JBLHKV010000330.1:0-3991 GCA_047618115.1 Halieaceae bacterium
TACTGATTCTGTGGTGAAGCCAAGTGAAGCCAGGCTATCCCGTGCGACCACACCACTATTCACCGGTGCCGGTTGACCTACAGGTTGCCGAACCGGAACACCCGGCTCGGTCAGCGGAGCCGGCAGTTCCGCTATCTGTCGAACTGGAACAGCTTGCCCCGGCCTCTCTCCAAGCCTATTTTGGCCTACCGCCTCGCTGGATGGCTTGATAACGTTTGTAGCAAAAGCAGCCTTCTCAACCAGAGTAGGTTCAGCTGTGGGGTCGGGTAATGGCTGTGCGGCACCAAGCGGCGGCGGCACGGGCGAGGCTAGCTGGCTCGTTTGGGGTATAATTTCCGGATCAATACTGACACTCACCTGCGCTACAAATGGCTCGGCAACCACTCCTGGCATCGCTTGTCCAACCCCAGGGTTTACCGACTGAGCCAGCTCACCTGGTTTAGCAACTCCTGCGTGTGCTAACGCTGCCACTAAGCTGACAGCAGGATCGGCTGAGGTTTCCGGGAGGGACGCAAGGGGCACAAGGGACGGAATAACCGCGTCACTCGTTGCTGGAGGAATATTTGAATCTATGACTGGTACAGCTGGTACAGCTGAATCGCCTTGCACGGCCATGCCCGCTCTTGCTGAGAGGGCAATTTGCATAGCTGCAGCGACCATTCCCGAGGCTTTATGTTCATTGGGCAACACAATCTTGCCGCCGGGCTGCAAAAACTTGCCGCCTGCAGGGTTAAGAGGCGACGGCGTGACAGGCGCGCTCTCATCTCCTGTGAATACCTGTTGCCCGTTCAAAACCTCACCAAAACTACCCGCCATCGGCCGTTTGGTGGGGCCTGGCGTGCCAGGCGCAGACGCCGGAACTTGCCCGCCACCGGCGATTACACCTTCGAACAGCTTGAGTATGCCTGATATCACTATGTGTTTTCTCCTATTACACACAGATACTTAGCAATATACATGCCAAAAAATGGTCAGGCGTTTTCAGCCCTCATCCTGCGGGCGAGGGTATCCTCATCAGATTCCTTCTGTTCTACCCTCAATACAGCCTGCTTCACCGCTTCTTGCTCCTGTTCAAGCAGATGATTCAAGGCCGAATGACGCTGGGTTCGCGACAACCAAAGCGTCCTGTCCGAATCCAGTTTTTGTTCTGACAGTTGTACGTCATTGCGCTGCTGACTGATAGCCTGGTTCAATTTTCCCAGAAACATTCGATAATCCTGGAGCTGCCTCGCCGCTACACTGTTCTGACCGTCGGCACTAAATCTATTTTCATATTCCTGCTTATATTCAATCAGTTGCTCCAGCTGATCGCATTTTAGTTGGTGACCTCGCTGACTAACCTTCAGGACCCTGGAAGATTTCTCTTCGTCAATTTTTGCCAGCGTGGCAACCTTACCAAGCTTTCCTGGCTCCATTTAGATAACTCCCGCCGGCAATACCTGCGCTGCATGTGCCAGCGCCGCAAGGCTGTGAAGACTACTTTGCATATCGACTTTCTCCGATTCCATCTGACTGATAAATTGTCGAATATAAGGTGCGGCACGGATGGCACGGTCGATGTTTTCATCGGCACCGGCCTGATATGCGCCTATATTGATCATGTCGCGATTTTGCCGGTATGTCGCGTACAAGCCTTTCAACTCCCTAACGGCCGATATCTGCTCGGTATCTACAATATTACTCATCGAGCGACTCACGGATCTCTCGATGTCGATTGCCGGAAAAAGACCCGAATCAGCCACTTCGCGCGACAACACGATATGGCCGTCAAGGATGGCTCTCGATGCATCGGCAACCGGATCATTGTGGTCGTCCCCCTCGACTAATACTGTGTAAACCGCGGTGATCGACCCGCCCTGGTCACCGCCATTCCCGGCACGCTCAACCAGCGCTGGCAGCAAAGAAAAAGCCGAGGGTGGATAACCTTTTGAAACAGGCGGCTCCCCAACAGCCAGACCAATTTCACGTTGCGCCTGGGCAACCCGGGTCAGAGAATCCAGCAACAGTAGAACATTCTTGCCGCAGCTTCGAAAATATTCCGCGATGGCCGTGGCCCGCCATGCACAATGGACGCGCATCAGCGGTGGGTCATCGGCAGGTGTCGCCACCACAATGGCCTTTTTCATACCCTCCTCACCCAAAATCTCATCAACAAATTCCCGCACTTCCCGCCCCCGCTCTCCCACCAGAGCTACCACAATGACATCTGCCTCGGTGTGCCGGGTCATCATTCCCAACAAGGTGCTTTTGCCAACCCCACTGCCGGAAAATAAGCCCAGGCGTTGGCCCTTGCCCATTGTCAGCATGGCGTTGATAGCCCGCACACCGACATCCAACGGTTCAGAAATCAAGTTTCGATGCAGCGGATTAATCGGTTCTCCCCGCAGTGGCGTATGGTGCGTACACTTTATCGCACCGGCATCGTCAATGGGCCTGCCGCCGCCATCAATGACCCGACCCAGCAGTTGCTCATCGACGGCTACCGCTCCATCGCTTTTGACTGGCACCACCCGGGCACCCAGTTTGATACCACGCACACTACCCTCGGGCATCAGGAACAAAGAACCGTCTGAAAAACCCACCACTTCCGCTTCGATAAAGGTGCCTGCCTCTGTAGCCACCCGGCAACGACTACCGATTGCTGCTTGGCAACCAATGACTTCGAGCTTGATACCAATAATTCTTACCAGCGTTCCCTCCTCTTCAAGCGCCATCGGTGGTAGGTCTTCAGACAGCCTATTGAGGGAGCGCCCGAGTCGCTGATTGCGGTCGGCAAGTACATCGGCAATTGGACGCATACTTAACTATCCTGGCTGCTTTCACACGACGCGAGCAACCCCTCCAATATCTGTTCAGTCCGACTTTCCACCGTCGCATCAACAAAAGAAATAGGGGTCTTTATCCGGCAGCCGCCCGGTAGTAAATCCGCATCCTCTATCAACTTCCAGGACTTGCCCTGCAAAGACTGGGGAGCCATCTTTTCAATCAACGCCACGTCGGCCGGGTTCAACACAACTTCTATATCGCCTTCCAGCTTTGACAACGCCGCTATAGCCTCCGCCATCACATCCGTGACAACACTCGAATTAATGGATAACTCGCGGCGCAGAATATTCTTCGCCACCAACATCGCCATTCGCACAAATCCCTTAGTGACCAATTGATCCAGATTTTTGTAAGGACGTTCCATCGCCTCAACCAAAGCTGTAAGGTGACCTATAACCTCCTTTGCCTCGGCCTTGCCCGCCATTAATCCCTGCTGTTTGCCCAAAGCAAAGCCACGCGCTTGTGCCTCCGCTTCCAATTCGGCCGAGGCTGGCAGAGGCGCTGCAGGCTGTTCGAAAAAGGGCGCTTGCCAGCGCTCAACCCCGCCATGTGGATCAGACATATTCACCGTCACCCTTACCCAGAAATATCTCTCCCTCCTCGGACAGTTTTGTAGCAACAGCAAGAATATCTTTTTGAGCCGTTTCCACTTCAGACAGTTTAACGGGCCCGGCAGCCTCAAGATCTTCCATTAGCATCTCGGCGGCACGCGACGACATATTGCGGAAGAACTTGTCTTTAAGCTGATCGTCAACACCCTTAAGCGCAACTACCAGGCTGTCTCCTGCAACATCTCGCAACAGTCGTTGCATGCCGCGATCATCAACTTCGAGCAGGTCTTCAAACACAAACATCAAGTCGTGAATTTTCTCGCCCAACTCGCCATCAGCCTCGATGATCGACTCGAGTATCTCGGCTTCGAGCGCAGAACCCATATGATTGAGAATAGCGGCGGCCGACGTCATACCGTCTACTGATTTAGGCGGCGCTTTCTGCTTTTTACCCAACTGTTTCTCGAGTACCCGGTCCAGCTCTTCCAGTGCCTGTGAATCGACCTCGTCGAGCCTGGCTATGCGCAGCATCACGTCTCTGGCTCGCTCAGCCGGCAGCAACTCAAGCACCTGTGCTGCTAGCTCGCCATCCAATGACGCAAGGATAATCGCTG
>JBLHKV010000331.1:0-3966 GCA_047618115.1 Halieaceae bacterium
CGAAAACCGGGCTGCAAAAATTTATCGATATCATTGAAGAATTGTCCGCCATAGCAGAGGACGCGTCGCTCCACGGCCTTATGAAGGAAACGATCGAAGCCAGCGGCCTGAAGGACTACCACGCCAGCGAAAAGGGCGAAAAAGCACAGGCCAAGGTTGAGAATCTGGAGGAGCTGGTTAACGCTCTTGCAGACTTTCAAGTGGAAGAAGGCGTTGATCCGCTCTCGGAATTTATTGCACAGGCAGCATTGGATGCCGGCGAATCCCAGGCCGGAGATCACGAAGACAGCGTACAGCTGATGACCTTGCACTCCGCCAAAGGCCTGGAGTTCCCGCTGGTGTTTCTTGCCGGCGTGGAGGAGGGGCTATTCCCTCACAGCATGTCTCTGGAAGAGCCAGGGCGCATGGAGGAAGAACGGCGGCTGGCCTATGTGGGCATCACTCGGGCCATGAAAAAGCTGGTGATTACTTACGCTGAGTCCCGCCGGCTGTATGGACAGGAGAAGTTTCATGCGCTCTCCCGGTTTGTAAGGGAGATCCCCAGCGACTGCCTGCAGGAAGTGCGCTTACGCAATACGGTAACCCGCCCGGCGATGGCCCAGCGGCCAAACGAAGGGTTGTTCAGTCAGGACTCTGCAAAGCAGTCCGGTTTCAGCCTGGGGCAAAGAGTTCGGCACCCGAAGTTTGGGGAAGGTGTTGTTCTGAATGCCGAAGGCAGCGGGCACCACACGCGGGTACAAGTGAATTTCGATGAAGGTGCAAAATGGCTGGTGCTTGCCTATGCACCCCTGGAAGCCTGCTAGAGATAATAGCGGGCTTTCGTTCCAACACCATCCATTTTAGCAAAACTAAAGTGCTCGTTTAGCCAGCCCCTGTTGCCAAAACGAGCGCCACCTTGCCGACACACCTTTGCATAATGATGACGTCTCTGGCCTGGTATCTGTCTATCTCTTGCCAGAGGTGAGGGAATTGGTTAAATTACAACATATGCATAAATGCGCGTATGTGCATTTATAGAGTTGTCATTTAATTTCAGGAAAGTTTATGGAGAAGAATAATTGGGCGGTAGCTCTACAGGAGCTGCTCCATGTGGGTGGTACTCTCGTTCTTATAATTGCTGTAGTTGTGGTTCTGACGGGCATTATCCGTGAATATATCCCGCAGGAAAAGCTGCAGAAAAAACTGGCAAAGCATGAAAAACGGGGGCCTTTGGTGGGCGCTCTGCTGGGTACACTTACACCCTTTTGCAGTGCATCCATGGTTCCAGTCGTCATGGGTATGATTGAAATGAAAGCGTCGATGGGAATGGTCTTCGGCTTTCTCATCTCCGCACCTTTATGTAATTTCGTAGTTGTTGGCCTGGTCCTCGCCGTGTTCGGTTGGGAAGTTGCACTCCTGTATTTCGCTCTGACGCTTGCCGGGACCATCCTTGCTGGCTATGTAATTGGTCTGACACCACTCAGAAACTCTTTTCGTCGCATTTCTGAAGTGCCAGTAAGCAGTTGCAGCAGTTCACCGGCTGCAGCCGTCGCTGTCACGGCGTCATCCTGCCAGGGCGAAAACAATGCAATAGACGACCGCTCCGGTACGGAGGCTCTGCAACAGTGTATGGCCACGGCTTGTGCGCCCTACACCAGCGATGCCGTTGTGACTCACAAGGAGCGGATGCGGCTTGCTATGCGTTTCGCCTGGGCACTGTTCAAGCGCATTATTCCTTATGTTCTGATTGGCGCCGTCATCAGTGCACTATCTGCAGCGTTTCTCCCCGCGGAGCTTGTTGAGGAATATATTGGCGATGACAACTGGTATGCCATCCCTGTAGCAGCGGCTATTGGCGTGCCTTTGTATCTGCGCATCGAGATGGCTATTCCTCTGCTGCAGGTACTAATCGCGAAAGGTATGGGTATGGGCGCCGCTATGGCTCTGCTGATTGGAGGAACGGGTGCCAGCTTGCCCGAAATCGCGATTATCTCTTCGGTGCTTAAGCCAAAAGCGGTTGTGGCTTTTGTGATTACTGTTATTGCTCTGGCCATAGTCGGAGGGGTCGTTTTCAGTGTCGTCTTTTGAAATGCGAACCGGCTTGGCACAGTCACAACAACGGTCGGTACGTATCGGTCTGTTGTTGTGTGGTGATGTGCACACAGCCCTGCAACCTGTGTTTGATAACTATGCTGGATGTTTGATTGAGCGGCTTCAACTACAAAGCGCGCAGTTTGAGGTCAGGACCTGGCATGCCTGGAAAGGCGAGTTGCCCGATAATGTCATGGAGGCAGATGCGTATCTGGTCGGAGGTAGCCCGGCCAGTGTGTTCGACCGGGAACCCTGGATTGACCGACTGGGATCCTTTATCCGTCACGCTCACAGTGCGCGACGGCGACTGCTGGGGATCTGCTTTGGTCATCAGATGATTCATCAGGCTTTAGGCGGGCGCGTTGATCGGGCAGATGCTGGATGGGGGTTGGGAATATATCCGATACACCTGCGTCGCCAGATAGCTGGCCTGTCGCACAAAAAGCCTGTTGCGCTATATGCAATGCACCGCGACCAGGTTGTAACGCCTGCTGAAGGTTTTGAGCATCTTGGGGGTAGCGAATTCTGTCCCTATTATCTGATGGGCCACACAGATAGGGTCCTGACAATACAGGGGCACCCGGAGTTCACCCCTGATTTTTTTGGTGAGTTTCTGAAGATCGCTGAATCCCGATTCGATGAGAAGACTGTTGCCCAGGCGCGCCTTGGAATGCTGGGTGCTGATGATAGTGAAGCTGTCTGCCAGATGCTCAATGGCTTTCTGCTGGGGCGGTCAACCGGGCTCTGGTCAGGATGAAGCAGTGATTAGGCTCGCCGGATTGCCGCTCTGGTGCTAATGGCCTAAGATCCGAACCAATGGAGGTTTGGAAGCATAATGATGGATGATCGCTATGTAGAAGGGTTGAAAGCTATCGCGGACTCGAATCGTTTGCGGCTGTTCTGGCTGCTGGTTCAAATCGATGAGCGGATTTGCGTAGCCGAAGCGATGGATGTTCTTGGTGAAACGCACTACAACGTTTCGCGTAACCTGAAAATTCTGCAGAAAGCCGGCTTGGTGACTGCACAAAAGGAAGGAAAGTGGGTTTTTTATACCCTCAACAGGGAGGGAACGCGTTTTCATGTCAAACTGCTGGCGGCGGTAAAGAGTATCCCCGAGCACGAATTCGAAAACGAAATAAAAAAATGCCGCCTGCGTCTGGAACTGCGCGAGAGAGGCCAATGCGTCGTTGGGCCTGATAGTCAGGAATGGGCCGCCATTATTCAGGACCAGGGCTAGCCAACAAAGCTCAGTGTAACGGGTAATAGAGAGTTTATTGCCCAGGCGGACAGGCTTTACATTAGCAGTGCGTAAATAGCCCCCGCCAGAACAATCCTGTAGATCACATAAGGCCACATGCCTACTTTATTCAGCCATTTCAGGAAGAAGTGGATGGCGGTAATGGCGATTAAAAATGAAGTTACGCCGCCAACCAGAAAAGCACTCCAATCGACCGAAATCTCCGATGTTGCCACTTCCAGAAGCTTGACGGCAGACGCCAGTACGATGATCGGTATGGCCAGCAGAAACGAAAACCGGGAGGCTGTCTCCCGGGACATGCCCAGGAACAGACCGGCCGTTATGGTCACGCCCGAGCGGGATGTGCCGGGCACGAGTGCCAGTGCCTGTGCAACTCCCACCAGTACCGCGTCTTTCCAGTTTAGTGTGTCCATCGTGCGCTGGCGCTTGGGCATCCAGTCTGCAATGCCCAGTAACAGGCCGAAGATCAGTGTGGTGGCAAAGATGATCTCCACTGCGCGCAATTCATTGTCGATGAGATCCAGCAACGCCAGTCCGGCAAGACCTGCGGGAATTGTCCCTATCACAAGGTACAGCGCCAGCGCCCCCTGTCCGATGACACGTCGCTGGCCTATGGAAATCAGACCGTCCCGCGCGAT
>JBLHKV010000332.1:0-3960 GCA_047618115.1 Halieaceae bacterium
TTCACCTTACGGATATATATTAAAACCGGTTGAAAACCCCGAGTTACAAATCGCTATAGAGTTGGCGCTGCACAAATTTGAGGTCGAACACGAATTACGAGAGACACGTCAACTGCTGGCAACGGCGATGGAGTGTATTGGCAATATATTAGTATTCGTGGACAGCGCAGGTGAAGTTTCCAATATTAACAGCGACGCAGAGATCTTGTTTGGTTGCAGTAAATCAGACGCTAAAGGTAAAAACTGGGATGACCTGCTGCAAACCCAGATAGAAGCGGGCGCTAATCCAATGCAGCACTTTTTGAAGAAGGCGCTGCATACCCAAGCGGTAACCCGCTTACCTCCATTTACATTATTCAAACCCAATGGCACACAGTCACTTTTGGATGGCATTGTCGGTCCTATCAAGAAACGCGGGGACGAGTCTGGCGTCGTGGTTATATTGCGCGAACTAGCAGAAATACACGACCCGGTAGAAAGCCTGCCAAGGCCGTCTGATTTAATGCGTGGCAGCGATAGCATGGCTCCCGTCGACAATCAGGATCGCGCGTTTGTATTGCTTTTGATCAATCCAGACGACATCGAGGGTGTCAATGAACAATACGGTCGCGAGGCTGGAGATAGTGTCATTGCCGAGATCGGCCTGCATTTGAACCGCTCGATGCGTATTAACGACCTGGCTAACCACTATGGCGGCGCCGTGTTTTCAGCCAGCCTGCCGTACACAACCCTCGAGGACGGCACCACAATCGCCGACGCGATCCTACAGGACCTCAGCGATCGCCATTATCTCGAAGGACGCGTAGCGCTAAAATTCAGCATCGGTATTGCTCACAACCAACACGACGCCGCAGGACAGTACGGGGATTCCCCCCTGGAGTTATTCAGACGCGCAAATTGGGCGCTGAATGTTGCCAAGCAATCCGGTGGCGGCAAGGTGGTGATTTGGCGACCAAACACCGACCTGGAGATCGTTGGCAATCACGACCGTCAAAGTGGTTTGTTCTCATCAGATTCGGGCCGGGATTACCGCAACATGGTATTGCTCTGGAACACCATGAACATAGTTGCCAAGGCGCTAGACCTTTCCGATCTCGCAAATCGACTGACCTACCACTTTCAAAAGTCCTTCGATTTTGCACAGGTTGGCATTTGCGTGCACATCGAC
The DNA here is from genome assembly GCA_047618115.1 of Halieaceae bacterium. Lineage (GTDB taxonomy): Bacteria > Pseudomonadota > Gammaproteobacteria > Pseudomonadales > Halieaceae > CALJGI01. Next base: position 1,169 of record JBLHKV010000332.1, read on the forward strand.
CAACAGCTGCGCCTGATCGGCGCCAGCCCCGAGAACCCATCTGCTTCGCTAAAAGAGTTGGGCCTCGACAGCGCAATGTGCAAACTCATCGAAAACACGGCTAGCGGACAACACACCGGTTCCCGCGCCATAGTCACCCGTGAGAACATGAACTGCATCCCCCTGTTTACCAGAGGCCACTACATTGGTGCGGTTTTTTTCGAGCGTAGCGACCTCCAATCCGCCATGCGACACCGCGACCTTGAATTCTTGAAAACCCTGGTCGACTATGCAGCGACCCCGTTAGCCAATCAACTGCCCAAGAGTGCGAGGGCCGCATTCACTGCAGTACACAACGATCAAACCGAGCTCCTGTATCAGTCCGATATTATGTCGCAGGTAATGGAACACGCGCAGCTGGTGGCACCTACCGACGCCACAGTGCTGATAACTGGCGAATCGGGCACCGGTAAAGAGATGATTGCGCGCAAGATTCACGATTTAAGCCCACGCCGGGATAAGTCGTTTATTATTGTCGATTGTGGAGCGGTTGTGGCCAGCCTGATAGAAAGCGAGCTTTTCGGTCACACAAAGGGCGCATTTACCGGCGCGCAATCCGCTACCACCGGAAAGCTCAAGGAAGCCGATGGCGGCACTATATTGCTTGACGAAATTGGTGAATTACCCATCGATGTTCAGGCGAAGCTACTTCGCGTGGTGCAGAACAAGGAATTTTCTGCGGTGGGGAGCAATCAATATCAAAGTGTTGATACCAGAATAATCGCCGCTACTAATGTCGATCTAGAATCGAGTGTACGCGAGGGTTCTTTCCGAAAAGACTTGTTCTATCGCCTTAACGTTTTCACCATCCATGCGCCAGCCCTTCGAGATCGCGACATCGACATGCGCTATCTCGCCGAGTATTTTTTGAGCGGCTGCGCTCGCGAGTACAATAAAGATATTCAGGGGTTTACCCCACGCGCCATTCGCTCCATCCAAGCGTACGGGTGGCCGGGCAATGTGCGCGAACTAAAAAACCGGATCATTCGCGCGGTTATCCTCAATCGAGATGAGTTGATTGACCTGGATCATCTCGAGCTGCCCGAAACAGCCCACAATTTACATGGCTCTGTACCTCGCAGGCTCGCGGTAGAGAAACCAATGCAGGCCAACCCGAAAACAACAAACTTTAGAGATGCTGTCGATATTGAAACGACCCTAGATGCCATTTTAGCGGAACAGGTGGGTCAGTGTTTGCGTGAAGGAATTCACCCACCTTTGGGCGCATGGCTGGAGGAGGATTTGATTCGCAGTAGCCTCAAGTTACACAACCAGGTTGGACTACAGGCAGCTGAGGCATTGGGGATACCCGAGAGCACTATCCGCCGTAAAGTCGCCCGTTTCCCAGAATTAGGACTGAACAACACCCCTCGCCGCAACAGCGGATGGGAGTCAGTAATTGCGCTGTTACCTGAATTGATTGTGTCAGTGCAGGAAAAATCCTGGGATCCTATCGACTACGCCAGAGATATTTTACTTCGGCAAATCGACCTACAGAGCCAAAATCAGAGTGAAGCATCAGCCCTCGCCGGTGTATCGCCTCCGACATATCGAAAGTTGCTCGAACAGCAAAAACTAAGAAAGTCCCCGCTCTAGCTACTAATACCTAAGAATATTTATTCGCAGGAAATTGGCTGTCTTGGGTGCTAATTTGGCCACTTAAGACCAGAGTAATCACTTACTAACTTCGTCTATCAACCTCCCCTCACTGCATGCTGTGGTCCACCTATCCCGAATAGTCTATATCTTGTGGCTGCACCATTCCGACAAAATAATGGCGGATATTTTCAGATAACAAAATAATGGCGCTCCTAATCGCCAAATATTTTCATCGTCAAAATTTTCTCGTAAATAATAATAGTTATATAAATCAATGTGTTATATAGTTTTATTCACACGTAGCCTAAATTTGAAAAGTTAGGCACGTAATTTGCAATAAAGAAATGGCACGGCAATATTTACGCGTGCACATTTGAAAGACATCTTTGTGAGGAGAGATAGATATGTACAGCAAGAAACTAACAGCACCCATACTCGCTGTAGCGTTAGCTACGGTTTGGGGGGCTCTATTAAATTCGCATACCCAACTCAGCTTGCCGGATTATCCTGCATCCATGGCCGGGTATACCTGGGACTCCAGAAACGAAATGCCGGAGGACGGTAGCGTTTCCGCCAAGGAGACGGTCGCCGGTTATTTATGGGACTCTCGAACGGACACGGGGTTGCGTTCGGCGCCATCCCCCACCAACGAGATCATTAATTACTACGGAGACCCAAGGACCACCACTACAGAAGGTCTGGCTTCACCCGACTTGATGCTCGCTGGATACCTGTGGGATTCGCGCAGCGACAACGGCGTACAGATCGAAGCACCGGAATCGACAATACTCGATGGCTACTATTGGGACCCGCGCACCACTACGACTGAAGGTCTGGCCTCACCCGACTTGATGCTCGCTGGATACCTGTGGGATTCGCGCAGCGACAACGGCGTACAGATCGAAGCGCCGGAATCGACAATACTCGATGGCTACTATTGGGACCCGCGCACCACTACGACTGAAGGTCTGGCCTCACCCGACTTGATGCTCGCTGGATACACCTGGGACGACCGCAGCGGCTCTGAATCCGGCGGCCTTACCGCATTTGAAAACCTCGTTGCCGGATACACCTGGGACGACCGCAGCGGCTCTGAATCCGGCGGCCTTACCGCATTTGAAAACCTCGTTGCCGGCTATACCTGGGACGACCGC
>JBLHKV010000333.1:0-3929 GCA_047618115.1 Halieaceae bacterium
ATACTTTGGAAGAAAATCTCCCAGCCCCTCGACCTCCATATAGATCGACACTCGATTGCCATCAAATACCGGACCATTTTTTAGACGATAGCCGGGGACATACTTCTGCACTTCCTCGATCATAGCGTTTACCGAGCGGGTAATCGCAGTCTCATCGGGTTTATCCCGAGTCAAACAATGTATCGTATCGCGCATTATCAGCGGCGGCTCTGCAGGATTGATCACGATGATAGCTTTGCCTTCTTCAGCCCCGCCTACTGACTCAATGCCGCGCGCTGTGGTACGGGTAAACTCGTCGATGTTCTTACGCGTGCCGGGACCGGCAGATTTAGAACTGACCGTTGCCACGATCTCGCCATAGCTGACTGCCTGAATTCGACTCACCGCGTAAACAAGAGGAATAGTGGCCTGCCCACCGCAGGTCACCATATTCACATTCATAGTGCCGGCCGCCACCACCGCATCCAGATTGACCGTGGGTATGCAGTAAGGGCCAATAGCAGCTGGCGTGAGATCAATCATCATGGCGCCCTGCTCGTTAACCTTACGACTATTCTCAGCGTGAACATAAGCAGATGTCGCATCAAAGCATATCTGGACTCCGTCTTCCTTCATCGTTGGAATCATCCCATCGACACCTTCTGAAGTGGTTTTTAACCCAAACTCTCGAGCCCGGGCCAGGCCCGGTGACTCCGGTTCAACACCGACCATCCACACCGGCTCCAGCACCTCGCTGCGCATAGCTTTTATCAATAGATCCGTGCCAATGTTTCCGGGGCCAATAATAGCCACCTTTATCTTATTGCTCATGGTCTCTCTCGCTCCATCACAGTTGTAGGTTTAAGCGACCGCACAACGCAACATCTTCTAGTCTCATTTAAACAAATTGGCAACTACATTCACCGATACCTTCGATTTCCAGCCTCATCCTGTCACCGGCCACTACGGGTATCAGCGGCACCAGAGAGCCGGACAAAATCACTTCGCCAGCTTTGAACGGAATTCCAAACTCACCGAGCGTGTTCGCCAGCCAAGCAACCGCTGTCAACGGGTTCCCCTGTACCGCCGAGCCCAGGCCCTCGCTGTGTAACTGGTCGTTTTTGTATACCCTCATTTTTAGATTAGGTAAATCGTGTCTGCGAGGGTCTACCTCGGTGTTACTCAGTACATAAACACCACACGAAGCGTTATCGGCAACGGTGTCCTCGATCTTAATTTTCCAATCGTCAATACGTGAGTCTACGATTTCAAAACAAGGGATGATGGTATCGGTTGCGGCGAGAACATCGGCCTCGGTAACACCGGGTCCAACGAGATCCGCCTTGAGTCTAAAAGCAATTTCGCCTTCTGCCCGAGGTTGAATCAACTGTGCATCGATACTGATATCTGCGCCATCGCTACGTTCCATAGCGTCGGTCAAAAAACCGAAATCCGGTTGATATACCCCGAGCATTTCCTGAACAGGAGCGCTGGTTACGCCAATTTTCTTGCCGACAATACGCTCGCCACTCTCTACCCTCTTGTTCACAAAGTATCGGGATATATAATAGGCATCCTCTATCGAAATATCGGCTATACGACCTTTGAGTGGAGCAACTGTGCGCTGCTCGCGCAAAGCCCGATAGAGCTCAGTGCCCAGCTCTGCAATTTGTTGCTCTTCCACTACGCTTCCTCCTGGAGGAAATCCAGACACATGCGGTTGAACATCGCCTGATGTTCCACCATTACCCAGTGACCACATTCTGAAACCAAAATCAGGCGTAGATTTTTACAGTTTTTAGTGAGCGCCTCTACGCCATTCTCCGGCATCATTCTTTCATTCAGACCCCAGAATCCCAGGACCGGACAACTTAGCTCAGACAAACGACCAGTCAACACAGGTACCTTCATAGCAGCTATCACCTGGCCATTCATGATCTGCATGATTTGCTGCCGCTCCGCGATTAACTCATCGGTGGCGTGCACAGGATCATGCATTAAACCGAAGGCGAAAAGTTCTTTCATAGTTTCCGCTGTAACCGCCTGACCGCCACCAAAAACCTCGAACATTTTCTGCATACCGGGCATTTGGAGGTACTGGTCCAATTCACTAAGGCCACCGGGCGCCATCAGGATCAATTTTTCAACAAGGGCCGGATACTCCAGCGCCAGACCGATGGCAATCGCTCCACCCAACGAGTTGCCTATGATCACGCATGATGTAACGCCGATTTCATCCAGGGTCTGCTTGATACACTCGACAAAAAATGACAGAGGGTATTCCACGTTGTCAGGCTTGTCGGAAAAACCATAACCCACGAGATCGGGAACGATACAGCGGTAACCCGCCTCGGTCAGGGCAGGAATATTACCCTTGAAATTACTATAACCGCTGGCACCCGGCCCAGAACCGTGCAGAAATACCACCACGGGGCCCTCGCCACGATCCAGATAGTGCATCGTGTAACCGTTTGGCAGCGCGGCGTATTTTTCCTCGGGCAGCACCCCTTTCATTGTCATAATTGTTGCTCCTACAGCGCGAAGTCGGCGTTTTCGACGCCCATTACCACTGCACCAAGGTTATTGCCAAAGGGTAGCGAGTTGTTCGCAACATGAGCCTGGCTGGCAAGAATATCCAGATGTCGGGAGAGGACCTCGCTACCCATTCGAATACCACCGCTACCCGTAGCCTTGAGCATCTGCGCGGACAAGTCCGAGCAGCGATCGGCGACAACAGATGAGTCATATCGATAACGGACCCGTGACTCGACGGGAATGGCCTGACCGGCTCTGGTGCAACCCATCATCTCATCAAAATTTCGATGCATGACCAGCTTCATTTCCTCGATACTTGTTTTCACTTCGGCGGCCAGCTGCCTGACAAATGGATCATCTAGCATTTTAGCTGGCCCAACCATTCGTGTTTTGGCAACGTCTATATAAGCGTCGAGGGACCCCTGCAGCGCTCCGAGTGAAGCGGTGCATACCGCTCTCACAAAAATCTGCATAAAGGGCATTCGATATAAAGGTGCGGTATTTACGGCATTCCCAGGGTTGTCGCACAGGAAACCATCTATCGATTTATGAGTACGATGCTCGGGAACGAAAACATCATCAACTACAATGTCGTGACTGCCGGTACCCTGCAGCCCCACAACATCCCAATTCTCGACAATAGTGTAGTCGTTGACGGGCACGAGGAAAGTGCGATAGTTGAGCATATCGAAAGGAGCTTCCGGGGTTGGCACTACGGCACCCAAAAATGCCCATTTACAATGCTGAGAACCACTGGAAAAGCTCCATCGGCCGCTCAACTGAAAGCCGCCTTCAACTGGTTTGACCTTGCCTACCGGTGCGTATGACGAGGAAATCAAGGTTGTGGCATCTTCGGCCCATACGTCTTGCGCCGCCCGATCGTCGAACAGGGCCAGTTGCCAATTATGAACGGCCACCACACCCAAAACCCAAGCACTGGACATACACGCCTCGGCAATTTCCAGGCAGACAGCGTAAAACACCTGCGGGTCCATCGCGTAGCCGCCCCACTGTTCGGGTTGAAGTATTTTGAAAAAGCCGGCCGCTTGAAAATCGGCGATAGTCTCATCGGGTACCCGTCGCAATTCTTTAGCCGCGTGAGCCCTCTCTCGCAGCACCGGATGCAACTGGCGAGCCGCTGCCAACAGTTCTTCGGTGCGAGGTGAAGCCATTCCGTAGGGGTTGTTCATAATTGTTCCGCCGTTTCTCTATTGATTGAATTGCCTTACAGCACTCTGAGCTAGGTCCGACATCCTCGAGCTGGACACCAAAACTGTCAATACGAGAAAGTATTAAGCCTCGGCTGGTGCACAAATTCATCCCCTGTTTGAGGTATATTACATGCTAATATTAATTGGTGATCGCTTCCAAACAAATTCCAACTGCATTAATTCTGGTTATAGGACTATTTTGTT
>JBLHKV010000334.1:0-3918 GCA_047618115.1 Halieaceae bacterium
CGGCAGTGGTCAGTGAAATAGCTATTTCGGCCACTCGGTAGCCGCTTCGGTAGTCATCGCTGGACAGCAAGTCAGGCGGATAAAATGTGAACAATGACATGAGGGCCGAAGTCATCACCGACATCTGGCCCATTCCGATAAGGAGGTGTACTGGAATGTTGATGGCGAAAATAAGCCATGCAACACTCGGGTGTACGTACTCGCGAATCAAGCTGAACATGCCCTTCGTTGGATTCAACAGGCCAATTCGCGAGGCCGAATCAACAGAGATAACAAATAGCGGCAATATCAGCGGAATGACCCAAAGCAGGTCGTAGCGAAACCAGGCGCCAGCCAGAATCAGCGAGGCCGCAGCGCCGGCACCCATCGTGCCGGCAGCCATTACTGCCGTGGGCCCCACCAGGCCGCCGAACAGGTTTCGTATACTTGCCACTTATGCATCTCTCCTTAAATCAGTTTGGCCGCTGTCGAACTTTTGCAAAATTTCCGTACAGGCCTCACCGACGGGAGCGACACCGAGGGTCTGAATGTCCTGAAAGGTGGTGGTAGCAAAGGTGGCAAAACCAGGTACACCATTGTGGATGGTTGTGTCGAGTACCGCGTGCTCCACAGATATTTGGTAGGTCTGTTCCGGCTGTAAGACGGCGGCAGAAATCGGGTATCCAGTCGCAGAATAATCGAGAAAGGGTCTGTTTTCAAAGGGTCTGCCGCTGTGTGCTTTACGCTCGCCGTGACAGTCTCCCATAATAACGAAAATAAGGTCGTTCATTATGCCTAGGGGATCCGTATCGCCGTCGCTAAAGTCGCTCCAGGTGACGTTTAAATCCAGCCGGGGGTCAATTTCCTCCGGCAGCACCAAACTGCCACCCTGGTAGAGTTTAATTTGCGGTGGCTCTGGGATTCCAGAGCTGCCGGATCGGTGGTTGATCAGAGCAACGATCTGATTTTGCGACCCGGTCGATGGCGACGTGTAGCGAAAGATGTAATTGCCGTCGGGGTAGTTCGTCTCTAATTCTCTTTCGGTCGCATAGCGACCGCCGTGCATTTCCAGCGCGTAGCCGCTGTCGGTGAATGCCACAGCTTGTGTTGGTGAAAGCGGTGTCAATATGCTGGCGGATTCAACCAGGCCATGCTCCTGCAAGAATATTTCCGCAAAAAAGTGGTAGTTGAGAGCAGCCAAATCACCGTTTGTTTCCTGGCGAAAGTTTGCGGTCTTTCCCGCAACGACGAAAGTGATATCGTTTTGTTCCGACCCGCCGACGGCAAGAAGCGGCAGCCAGCAAGATATCAGTAGTAGGGTAAAGCTGCGCATTGAAATCCCTTAATCCTTTTTTTGCCACCACCAGGCGGATTTGTGTCGCCCTCTGTCGATCAATTTGTCGTCTATCCAGAGCGCTAACTTTCGCATGTTCGATCCCGCCAGTACTCGCCACCAGCGGTTATACCATTTCTTGAAGTCGCGATTATACGGACAGACACGGATACAAATCGAGCAGTCGGTATTCTGGTTTGTCCAGAACTTGAAACATTTTTCTGCATCGACAGTCCACTTGGCCACACCGATCAGGTTTGATTTATTATATACCTTGTCCGAGGGTTCTTCGAACGGAATAGCTTTTGGTGGGCAGCCAGTAGCGCAGCGCTCACAGATATTGCAGAACGCCTCCACGCCAAACTTTTTTGGGCGATCGTGCAGCAGTGGCATATCGGTGAATATGCGGCCGAGGCGCAACCGCGGTCCGTATTCCTCGGTGATCAGTAAACTGTGCCGACCGACTTCGCCGAATCCAGCTTGCACCGCCAACGGTATGGCCAGCGATGAATCGTTCATGGTGGCGTAGGCGCGGTAACCCAGATTTCTAATGTACTGCGCGAGGGTCAATAACGTGAGCGCGTCATAGGAGTAGCCCATGCCTGTCGCGCTTCCCGATAGAGCCGAGGGCACCGTTTTAGTGAGATCCACGTCCATGGATTCGCCAACAACGATGACATTGGGTAGGTCTTCTGGGATGTCATTTGGCTTACTGTCGAGAATGGTTTCGTCGAACAGGCCACGATACATCCACCGCTCGTCGTAGGCACAGACCCCGAACAAATCGGCTCCGCACAGTTTAGCTACTTTACGCGCATCATCGGTTGCCTGGCTGGGGCTATCGAAGGGGTAAGGTTCCGGCCAGCCATCATCGTGGGTAGAGAAATGATCAAAAAAGCCTTCTTTTCTCCCGGTTTCCTCTCTGTTGATATCCCGCAGAATATTGGTGACGTGCCAGGCTGCATTGCGCAGTGCATAGTCTCGCTGATTGAAGCCGTCAGTTTTGCGCGACCGGGCTTCGGGCATAAAGTAGCCCTTGAAAAATGCGTCGGCTTTGTCGGATTGAATCTCTGGATCCCACTGGGAACGACAGTAGATATCGTTGCGCTGATCAAATCTCTGGAAATTCTCCAGTACCTGGAATCCGGTCAATTCGTCAATTGGCTTTTTGTATTTGGCGTTTGTATCGGCCATTGGTCCCCGCTCTTGTGGGTATAACCTATCTATAGTAGTGTTTAAAGTTGTTTGATATCAAACATTATTTATTTCGCCGTGCGGGTGCGTAACATAGCAATGGGTACAGATATTTACGGCCTCGAGTTGGGCGAGTTGCCAGATATGGTGACCGTAGAGATGCGTATGTGCCAAATTCTCGCTGAACGAAAATTTATGGAGGTTAGCGGGACTCGCCGATCCCCCGGTCTCTTTATGATTTTGGCTTTGATCAGCAAAAACCCGGGCCAGAAGCAATCTACGCTAGCGCAGTCGGTGCAGTTAGATCGGTCCACTTTGGTGCCGATTCTCGACTATTGTGAGCGCGAAGGCCTGCTCGAGCGCAAACCCTACCTCGGCGACAGGAGGGCCCATGCGATCTTCCTGACGCGGCAGGGCAAGTCGCTGGTCAGAAAGCTTTCGGAAAAGGTTGGCGAGCTTGAGGAGCAGATTAGCACCGGTATGGGAAAACGCGATCGTCAGCAATTGTTGCGCCTGTTGAAAAAGTTTCAGGCTAGCGTCACGTCAGATAAGAGCACCAGAAAATGATGATAGATAATCCAGCAGATATCTTTGTGCGCCACGATGGAATATACCTGTTAAACCATTCTGTGGGTCGCCCACCCAAAATTTTGCAGGCAAAGTTAGCGCAGTCCTTTTTTCATGACTGGGAAAGTGGAGATGCAGAGGTCTGGCCAGAATGGATTCGGCAGATCGAAGGGTTTCGCAGTGAAATAGCGCGACTCCTGAACGCGCATATTGCCGATATCTGCCCCCAGGTGAATCTCTCGAGTGCATTAAGCAAAGTGGTTCATTCACTACCCGCGTCTGGCTCTCGCAATATTCTTTTGTTGCACGAGCAGGACTTTCCCTCCATGGGCTTTGTGTTGCAACAGGCGCAGCGGGTGGGATATTCGGTTCGGATGATTCCCGCGGATCAAAATCCTCAGGACATAGAGGTATGGCGACGGCATCTCAATTCCGAGGTTGCTCTGGTGCTGATAACCCATGTGCACTCCAACACTAGTAAATTGCTGCCGGTGGCAGAGATTGCAAGCTATGCACGCACGCAGGGAGTAATCTCTGTGGTTGATGTGGCGCAGTCGGTGGGTGTTGTGCCTATTGATCTGCATGAGTGGCACGCCGACTTTGTGCTGGGCTCCTGTGTAAAATGGCTATGCGGTGGTCCGGGTGCCGGTTTTTTATGGGCCAACCCCGATGTGGTTGATCGTTGTGAGCCACTTGATGTCGGTTGGTTTTCTCACGCAAATCCGTTCGAATTTGATATCGCTGATTTTCGTTTCGCGGACGGCGCCATGCGATTCTGGGGCGGTACACCCTCTGTGTTGCCCTATGTGGTTGCAGCGGTGAGTATCGAATTAATCAACGAGATT
>JBLHKV010000335.1:0-3896 GCA_047618115.1 Halieaceae bacterium
ACATCGTGGGCAGCGCCGATGCTTATTTGGTGCTGATTTGGGCTTCATTGCTGTCTTGCATGTCGGCGTTTGTGTTGACCATTGGACAGAGAATCCTAACGCTCAACGAACTGATTGACGCCTGGATTGTCGGGGCACGATTTATGCTGACTGGCATCTTGTTGTTGGTACTTGCCTGGGCTATTGCGGATGTCGCCAATGTGTTGCAAACAGCTCCCTACTTGATTTCGGTTTTAGGCGACTCACTGTCTCCCTATGCCCTGCCAACCATCGTGTTTTTGTTGGCAGCGGGAGCGGGTTTTGCGTCGGGCTCAAGCTGGGGCGTTATGGCCATCTTGATGCCCCTGGTGATCCCACTGTGTTGGGCTGTGCTGCAGAAAAATGGCATCGCAGACGCGCAGCACATGCATATCTTGTATTCCTGCATAGCCTGTGTGCTGTGCGGTGCGGTCTGGTCGGATCACTGTTCGCCAATTTCCGATACGACAGTGCTGTCTTCACTCGCAACCGGTTGTGATCACATGGATCACGTGGCAACGCAGTTGCCCTACGCGGGTCTTGGCGGTCTTGTAGCCATGCTGGTGTGCACTCTGCCGGCAGGGTATGGCATGCCGCCGTGGTTGTTGCTCCCTACAGGCGCTGTTGTTTTGTACACAGTGCATCGCATGTTGGGGAAAAAGGTAGACCCATGAACCGAAGTGAAGGGGTGCCGCTACTGTGAGTTCGCTACAGGATCAACTTCTTAAGGCTGGGCTGACCGATAAGAAACAGCTCAAAAAAGTGAAAAAGGAGCAGAGTAAATTAAAGAACCTTCAGCGGCACGGCAATGTCGCTACCGAGGAGGGAGTGAAAGAGTTGGCTCAAAAGGCGCTGGCGGAAAAGTCCCGACGCAGCCGTGAGTTGGCGCAGCAACAAAATGCCCAGACGGAAAAGAAGGCCGTTGCCGCACAAATTCGTCAGCTGATAGAGCTTAACCGACAGCCCCGTCAGGGCGCAGAGATTCCCTATAACTTTACCGATGGAAAGCTTATTAAGAAGGTTTTGGTGACCCAGAAAATGCAGGTACATCTGGCGAATGGCAATCTGGCCATAGTTAAATTTGGGGATTACTACGAACTGGTTGCCGGTTCCATCGCGGATAAAATCAGCCAGCGCGATGCGGGGACAGTGGTCATGCGAAACGACCCGTCAGCGGTTGTAGTAGACGAGGACGACCCCTACGCCGACTATCATATCCCCGATGATTTGATGTGGTGATGGGGCTTATCGGAGCGCGGAACTATCCGCCACAGTAGTCCGGTGTAGGATGCGATCGTAGCCCTCATAGCCACCAGTGGCTCGATGCAGTACCGACCGGTTATCCCACATGACTAGCATATTTTTTCGCCATTGATGCCGGTAGTGAAACTCGGGGCGTGTCTGCCATTCGTGTAACTGCATTAACAGATCAAGCGCTTCTTCTTCCGACATGCCGTCGATTCCGACAATGTAGCCCACGCAGCCATAAACTCCTGCCTGCCCTGTCTCGGGGTGTGCTCTCAATAGCGGGTGTAACTGAGTAGCCGCGGCTTCATCGGAAGGCACTATCATCATACTGCGATCACTGCTTTTGTCCTTTTCGCCGTACATACCATCGGGAGCATACGCAGCTTTCGCGGAGTGAATTGCGAGCTTGTTTTCCAATTTGTCTCGCAGTTGATCGGGCATGTTGGCCAGAGCCTGGTGCTGATCGCTGAACCATGTGTCGCCACCCTGCGGAGGAATAACCTTGCCGTAGAGACAGGTTGCGGCCGGTGGAATCGCTTGAAAACTCCAGTCGGTGTGCCAGGACTCGGCAAACAGCGGTGCGGTTTCCCTGGCGAGACGCTGCACCGCAATAACGTGTTCTCGCCCCTGAATTGGCGCAATAAAAGGATCTTCACCAAAGGCGCCAAAATAAAGGGTAAATCGTTCCAGGTCGTCATCCGATAGTATCTGATCCGGAAATGATACGACGTGGTGTTCCAGCCAAGCCGAGCGTATTGCTGCAATCTCGTCTGGGCCCAGTGGCTTACAGAGGTCAATCCCGGTCACAGCGGCACCACAGGCTTGTCCGCTAGGTGTTATCTCAATAGACATCGTTGCTCGCCTTTGATTTTGTTTTATATACTGCCAGTGTATTGTTGTTATAGGAATTTTCCCAGCATGTATTATTGCAAAACAAATGACCTTATGGAGAACACAAGATGAGCTCAAGTGACCATCAGGCCTACGATGATGATCTGACTGCGCTATTGGCTGCAGTGTGGGGTGAGGGTTTTTTGTCACCGGGAGGTACCGAAGAAGTTGATAGACTACTGGCAGGTGTGGAATTGAACAGTAAAGCAATTCTAGATATTGGTTGCGGTTTGGGCGGGATGGATGTTCACATTTGCAAGAGTCATACCTCGGCACAAGTGACTGGCATAGATGTGGATGTCAGTTTGATTGAGAAGTGTAAAGCGCTGGCGGGAAAACACGCACTCGTCGAAAACCTTTCCTTTCAATTGGTGAGCCCCGGACCACTGCCCTTCGAGGAGGGATCCTTCGATGTCGTAACCAGCAAGGATTCCATTCTCCACATTGTCGATAAACACGCTCTGGCGGCTGATGTCTTTCGGGTTTTGAAGCCTGGCGGTATTTTTGCCGCCAGCGATTGGTTGGCGGGATATAGACATGAGCCCTCTCCGGAAATGCAAGCCTATGTGGATGCTGAGGATTTGGGTTTCGGGATGGCCTCTGCCGTGACCTACAGGCAAGCCATGGATGAGGCTGGTTTTGAAAATATTGATTTCGTAGACCGTAACGAGTGGTACCGCGGAGTTGCGAGAGCTGAACGGGAGAGGCTCACAGGCAGCCTCTACACGCAACTCAGTTCAGCGGTGGGTCGGGAATTCCTGGACCGGCAGATTGAAGTTTGGAACTTAATGATTGTCGCGCTTGATCAGGGACAGTTGTGCCCTACTCTGCTACGCGGAGAAAAGCTATTGTGCTGATTACTGGCTGTCAGTCAATTTCAAGTGAGGTCGCCAGATGGCGAAATAAATAATGGAGTATGTGATTTCCTTAATGGGTTTTGTGTTGGTTTCGACCATTACGCCTGGACCAAACAATCTGTTACTTGCCGCCTCCGGAATTCGTTATGGGTTCAGGAGAACTCTCCCCCATGTTGTTGGAGTTCAGTCTGGAGTTTGCATGCTGGTCGCACTCTGCGGTATTGGCCTGGGGCAAATTTTGCTCTCGGCACCGATGGCCATGATCGTACTTAAGGTGTTTGGTACGGCCTATCTGATGTATTTGGCCTGGAAAATTATCGGTTTTGTGCCAGTTGACTCCACGGCGGACTATGCTGCTCCGATGACTGTTGTCCAGGCGCTTATCTTTCAGTTCTCGAATCCCAAGGCCTGGATGATGGCGACTACCGGTTTGAACATTTCTCTGGGCATTACCGATTCGATGTTGATCGCGGTGTTGTTGCTTTGTGGCGGCTTTGCCTCACTGGGTGTGTTGTGCAACTTTATCTGGGTGATGATGGGGGCGTCACTCCAGCGAGCTTTCGCCGTACCGCTTTATCGCTACTGGATAAACGGCTTTCTCGCCGCGATTACGGTGGCGACCGTGATTCTTTTGTGGCTGCCGTTGAATTGATCGACTAACTGAGCTTCAAGAATTTCTTCCATAGGTCCACAGTGTTAGTGGAGAATCGATAGGCGAGAATAGCCGGGATTCTGAGGTATCTACCCCCGGGTAACTTTTTATGTGTCACTTGTGACAAGAGCTCGAACTCTCGCGACTCACCATCGATGGCTCTCGCTATATACTTGCCTGCCAACGGTGCCATGCCAACGCCATGCCCGGTATATCCCTGCGAGTAGAGA
>JBLHKV010000336.1:0-3842 GCA_047618115.1 Halieaceae bacterium
TTCAAAACTAATGCCGCGCACCGCATTCACTTCGCCGCGACGAGTCTGAAAGGAGACAGCAAGATCACTCACACTTAGCATGGTTCAGGTTCTCTTGCGCGGGTCGACGATGTCACGCAAGCCATCACCCAGGAGGTTGAATGTGAATACCGCTATCATCAGCCATAGTCCCGGAAACACCGCCAACCACCACTCGCCAGACACGATAAAGTTAGCGCCTTCGGCCACCATGATGCCCCACTCCGGTGTCGGTGGGCGCACACCCAAACCGATAAATGACAGGCCCGCTGCATTCAAAATAGCCCAACCCATGTTAAGAGACACCTGCACCATCATCGGTGGCAAAGCATTGGGGAAAATATGCATCGCCAGCACGCGTATATCAGAATTACCCGATAGCTTAGCCGCCCGTACAAAGCCTGCATCACGACGGATATTCACTTCTGCACGAACAAGACGCGCGTAGAACGGCATATTGATAATGGCCGTAGCGTAAATTATGTTTTCAATCGTATTGCCCAGTGCTGCCACTATTCCCATAGCCAGAACAAACAGCGGGAAAGCCATAATCGTATCCAGAAACCGGTTCAGGATAATGTCTAGCCAACCACCCCAATATCCTGCAATAGCACCCAGTACCGAACCTGCAATAAAGGACAAGGCAACCGCCGCAACCGAGATTGACAGATCCAGGCGCGTTGCCACGATGACTCGGCTAAAGACATCCCGACCCACGTTATCAGTACCAAACCAATGAGCCCGGGATGGCGATTGAAGCGCATTAACTGCATTGGTTTGCAATGGGTCATACGGCACAATAGAGGGACCAAACACGGCGCAAATCATCAGAAACGCGAACATGCCAAAGGCTAGTAACGTGACTGGGTTTCCGCGCAGCACATAAATAAGATGATCCAGAGTTCCGGACGTCTTGACAGTGGTTTTGGACAACGGATCCAAGGAGAGCTCTGTCATTTTGCGGCAAACACAATGCGTGGATCGATGGCGGTGTAGGCCAAATCAATAAGAAGGTTAAGCAACACAAACAACAACGCCATGGCCAGTACAAAACCCTGTACCGCAGCGTAGTCAGACACCACCAAAGCCTCCACCGCGTAAGAACCGATGCCTGGCCAGGCGAATACCTTTTCAACCAAGACATTGGCGCCAAGAGCAAACGAAAACACCATACCGAGCGTCGTCACTACAGGCAACAGGGCGTTTCGAAACGCATAACCGTAGAGCACTTTGCGATTGCTCAAACCAGCAGCGCGCGCTGTACGAATAAAATCGGACGACAGCGCAGTCAACATGGCGGCGCGTGTCATTCTTGCGATAGGTGCCAAGGTAAATAATGCCAGTGTCCCGGCAGGCAGGATCAACTGTTTCGCAGCCCCACGCCAGGTTTCCCAATCTCCCATCAACGCGGCATCTATCAAGTAGAACCCGGAAACGTGATCCGGGTCGAGATAGATAAAATCCAGCCGACCCAGTGGCGAGGGTGCAATGCCGAGCAAGTAATAAAAAATATAGATAAGCAGAATACCGGTAAAAAATGTGGGTAACGACACACCCGCCGTCACCAGCACTCGACAAAAATGATCAACCCAAGTACCAGGGCGAGTAGCTGCCAACACCCCCAATGGAATAGCGATGGCACAGGCCAGTATTAATGCCGTGAGGGTAAGCTCTAATGAAGCGGGCAACCTGTTGGCCAAATCGGTGGCAACCGGTTGCCCACTAGTCATCGACTGTCCCAGATCTCCGTGGAACAAATTGCCAACATAGACGAAAAACTGCTGTATTAACGGTTTGTCCAAGCCCAAAGCCACACGCGTCTGTTCGATAGAGGCTTCATCCGCAGCCACGCCTGCGAAGTAGACAGCAGGGTCACCCGGCAGTGCGCGGGTAAGCAGAAAACTGATGACCACGACGCCGATGACAACTGGAATGGACTGCGCGCAGCGCATAACGACTGCGCGAAGTCTTGGGTGATTGGACAACGTCATTTAGGACAGAGTTATCGGCCGTACATCCAGTTGACGATGGAACCAGAACTCATAACCTTCAGCCCCGTTAGCTGCCACATTCAATGCAGGTTGATACAACGGAATACGTGGCAGGTCGTCCAGCACAATTTCGAACATGCGCTTGATTTTTGGTGCGTATTCAGGATCATCCATTGGCATGTGCAGAGTTGCATTAACCAGATCTTCCACCTCTTGATTCAGGTAGTTTGACGAATTGAACAGGTGTCCATGCTGGTATGCCCAGAAGAAATAATAGTCAGGCGTATTCAGCCAGCCACCAAAATTTTCCAGGTGCAAAGGCAAACGTTTTTCGACGAGTACAGCGGTACGCCAGTTAGCGCCAGGAATTTTTTCGATCTCGACAGTAATACCGATTTTGCCTAATGCTTCCTGGACCAGTAAAGCAGTCGGTTCCATCCAGGATGCTAAATCCAGGCTAATGGACAATGGCACTTCAAATCCATCGGCGTAGCCAGAGGCTGCCATGAACTCCTTGGCTTTCTCCAAATCAGTGTAGTACTGGGTTTTGCGAGGCCACTGGATATCGTTGATTTCCTCTTCACCACCATATAGCGGAAGACCGCGCCCATAAGCTGCGGCCTGGAAGATATCCTCATAAGGAATGGCATAGGCGATTGCCTTACGCACGTTTGCGTCCTGGAAAGGCTCGAAGCTAAAGTTAGGGCACAGGCAATGGATACAGTTTTCAACCGGTGTGGAGTAAACATCAATGATCTCAGCCAGCTCGGCAGCGTCCTTGTCCGGAATATCAAAAGCCATTTGAACATCACCACGTTCGACCAACGCACGCCGAGTTGCAGGACTAGGGACTTCACGCACAACTACACGCTTCAATGCCGGTAAAGGACCACCGACCCAATCGTCGTTGCGTTCGTATACCAACTGCTCACCTGGCGTCCAGCGGGCGACTTTAAATGCACCTGAACCTGCAGGAGTTTTATGCAGGTATTCCAGCGCCCAAGGATCTTCAGCAGTTGCGTTGGCCAAGGCTTCCATCGAGTTCATGATGTAAGGCACCGGCACAGCCAAATCAGGAATGGTCAGCTTCGATGGCTGATCCAGCTTGATGACAAACGTTGCGTCATCAACGGCTTCGAATTGATCGGGACGCTCCAAACCACCTGCCTTCATTTGTACTGTCGGAAATCCACCCACAGACACTGCACGATCAAACGACCACTTTACGTCTGCCGCTGTGACTTTACGACCGTCCCAAAATTTCGCTTCGGGTTTGAGTTTAAATGTTAGAACCAGGCCATCATCCGACACTGTCCAGCTTTCTGCCAGTTCCGGTTCGATAACTGAATAGTCGTAGGAGTATCCCCCACCGATGGCTTCTTTAGTGCCGAAAGACACCAAGCGGTCATAGCAATTCACACCTACCTGATAGGAAGCACGACTAGTACCCGAACGATGAAGATCCAGTGAATTTATTGTCTGACCGGTGACAACCACCAAGGTGTCAGACCCTTGGGCGACAGCTGGCATCGATTTCAGAAATGGCAGGATGGAGGCCGCAGCGCCCGCTTTTAATAACTTTCGTCGTGCATGAAAATCAGTCATCTTGAACTCTCTGGCTATTCCTAGCGAATGATGTATTTTTAACGTTGCACCATTCTGGGCCAAGGAACGAAACACATCCAATGCTAAGAACACACTAGCCCGCTGCAAAAAATGCACTGCAAGATGGCTACCTTTTTTCCAAAACCTGATTCGCTACATAGAAAACGGAGACGTCCAACCAATCCTTGCGCACAGTTTTCCGCTCACTGAATTACATACCGCACAGCA
>JBLHKV010000337.1:0-3826 GCA_047618115.1 Halieaceae bacterium
TCACGACCACCAACACCACAATAGACAGCAGCATCAATAAGCCGCTGACCTGAGTAAAAATGAAAAATTTCATGGCTGCGTGAGCCTTGCCCTCGTGTCCCCATATCGCTATCAGGAGATACATGGGAATGAGCATGACTTCCCAGAACAGGAAAAACAAAAATAGGTCTAAGGCCAAAAACACGCCGACTACACCGCACAGTGTCCACAACAGGTTGGCCTGGAAAAAGCCCTGGTGGTGATCGATCTCAGACCACGAAGAAACCACTGCGACCACGCCCAGGAATAGTGTCAGCGCAACCAACAGCAAACTCAGGCCATCCATTGCCAACTCAAAGCTGACCCCAAATCGAGGTATCCAGGCTAGTTTTGCATGCAATAACCAGGTGTCGGCAGAGGCTGCAACCGGATCCAGCGCAAACTGCTCTGCCGGAATACCGGAAACGAGACGCCATAGATAAAGGGCTGCGACCGTCAGTGTGACGAGACTGACCCACCGTGAACTCCCTGAGATCAGCAGCTCCGCAAGCCAGGCGAGGATGCCCCCAAAAAACAAGATGACAATGAGGTTAGCCAATTCCATTAGCGCACCCCAATCATAATAGCTATCAAAACTATCAGCCCTGCGACCATGCTCGAGGCATAGCGGCGTAGCTGTCCGGATTGTTTGTCACTCAACCAGCCGTGTATCCAGGCGCAACAGCGGACAATAAGATCATACAGGCGATCGATGGGCTCATCGCTTATGGATGCAGCCAGTGACTTGTAGGGTCTGACAAAAAGGCTATCGTAGAGAGTGTCCATACCCCAGCCACTAAACCAGAATTGCCGCAGTCGGCTCATACCAGCGCCGTTCACCCAGCTATCAACCGAGACTTGCTTGCTCAGGTAGATTAGATAAGCCAGAACGAGCCCCAGTATGGGGATAGCGATGGAAATGACCTCTATGGTCATGGCCGGGTGCTCTCCCGGCGCTGCTGGGAAGACCAGATCGAGGGGTTGTGAGATCCATCCGCCAACGATAGATAGCATGCAAAGCAGCACGAGAGGGCCAGCCATACGCCATTGTGGTTGTTTATCGGGTTCTGTTTGTGCTTCGCCATAGAAAACGATGAAAACCAGACGGAAGCTGTAAATGGCGGTCAATATCGCGCCGAGTAAACCCCCGGCCCAAAGCCACGGTCCCACCCAGGGTAGTTCCCATGCGGCGAGAAGGATTTGGTCCTTGCTGTAAAAACCCGAGGTAAACGGCAGTGCTGCCAGCGCCGCGGAGCCAATGAGGAAGCTCCAGAAGACCACGGGTAGTCGTTTGCGTAGTCCGCCCATCTTGAAAATATCGTGTTCGTGGTGCAAACAGTGAATCACCGCGCCCGCTGCCAGAAACAGCAGCGCCTTGAAGAAGGCGTGAGTCATCAGGTGAAAGATGCTGGCGCTAAACGCACCGACGCCCAGAGCCAGGAACATATAGCCGATTTGGCTGATGGTGGAGTAGGCCAGAATTCGCTTTATGTCGCGTTGGTTCAAAGCAGTGAAGGCCGCCAGTAGCAGGGTCAGAACGCCGATAATCGCCACCGCCAACATTACCGGAGGGGCAAGCAGAAACAGAGCATGGGTTCGCGCAATCAGATATACACCTGCGGTAACCATGGTAGCGGCGTGAATCAACGCACTAACCGGCGTCGGCCCCGCCATGGCATCTGGCAGCCATGTATGTAGCGGTAGTTGGGCTGATTTGCCCACAGCGCCGCCCAATAACAGGGCGCAGGCGAGAATCGGCAGCGTGTCTCCCGCGGTCCACTGGGAATTGGCGGCCCATGCCAGCTGCTGAATGTCGAGGGTACGTAACTCGGTGAACAACAAAATCAGCCCTAACGCCATGGCTGTGTCGCCGATACGGGTAACGATAAACGCCTTGCGCGCAGCGGCGCCGTTGCCCGGCTCTTTGTACCAGAAGCCGACCAGCAAATATGAGCAAACCCCTACGCCCTCCCAGCCCAGATACAGCAGTAACAGATTGTCTGCCATTACTAGTATCAGCATGGCGCCAACGAACAGATTCATATAGGTGAAATAGCGGCTATAGTCTTCGTCATCTGCCATGAACTCTGTGGAGTACAAATGGATGAGGAAGCCGACGCCGGTAATTACCGACATCATAACCACGGTCAGACCGTCGATGTGAAAGGCCAGGCGCGGTGCGAAGTCACCTACTGTCATCCAGGTCCAGAGATGAACGACAAAGGGCTCTGGGTTGTCCAGAAAGCTTATGGCAACTACGGCAACAATAATCGCTGAAAGACCGACCGAGCCCGCACCAAGCATTGCGACCAAGGATTTGGGCAGTTTGCCGCCGGCGAGGATCATGACAACAGCGCTGAGTAGGGGGAGGGTGGGGATTAGCCAAGTATACTGCAGCATATCAGCCCCTCATCCTACTGGCGCGATCGAGATCCAGAGTTTTGAAGCGCCTTTGAATTTGTAGAACCAGGCCCAGTCCAACAGAGACTTCGGCGGCAGCGACCGCGAGTATTAACATGAATATGATCTGGCCATCGGGCTCACCCCAATGCGCTCCGGCGGCGACGAATGCCAGCGCGGCAGCATTGAGCATGACCTCCAACGACATCAAGATGAATATTACGTTGCGCCGTATCATCAAGCCCGCCAGGCCACAGATAAACAGCAGCGACGCCAGCAGTAAAACGTGGTCGAGTGGTACGTTGAGGCCGCCCATTAGCGAGCTGCTCCACGACTGTGGCTTTTGAGCCTGCGGCCCACGTGGTAGGCTCCGACAAGGCCTGCCAACAAGAGCATTGATGCTATTTCTACGGCCAGCACATAAGGGCCAAATAGCTTCAAGCCGACGGCTTTCGCACCCACCATGAGGCCCGAGGTTGTACCCTCTGTCAGGGAGATCACCGCGATTAACTCAGCCATCAATGCAGCGGTCAGAATTGCGGGAATGATCCAGATGCCTGGCTGCAACCAAGCCCGCTCCTGACGGTCGCCGGCTTCGCCCAGGTTGAGCATCATGATCACAAAGACAAACAGGACCATGATGGCGCCCGCGTAAATAACGACCTCCAGAGCGGCGGCAAATGGCGCGCCCAGTAGAAAGAAGATGACCGCGACAGCCAATAGCGAGATGATTAGATAGATCAACGCGTGGGTCGCGTTGGACCGGGTCAGGGCCAGCACGGTTGAAGCCAGAGCTATGGCAGCCGCCAGATAAAAAAGCACGGCCATCATGGCAGTAAACTCTTCACGTTGATGGGCTCGGCTTCATTGAGAGCTTCACCCTTATCCTTGCCGTCGATCTTGAGTCCCGATACCCGGTAGAAATTATAATCGTGGTATTTGCCAGGGCCATCGATAAGTAGATGCTCCTTTTCGTAAACCATGTTTTTCCGGTCGTATTCACACATCTCGAAATCGGGTGTGAGTTGAATGGCGTTGGTTGGGCAGGCCTCTTCACACATGCCACACATAATACAGCGAGAAAAGTTGATACGGAAAAACTCTGGATACCAACGGCCGTCCTCGCGGGTTCCCTGTTGCAGCGCGATACAGCCCGGTGGACAGGCGACTGCACACAAATTACAGGCCACACAGCGCTCCTCCCCATCGGGGTCGCGGGTCAGCACGATGCGCCCGCGGTACCTTGGTGCCAGGTAGGGCTTCTCTTCCGGATACTGTACCGTCTCCGCCGGAGTGAAGCTGTGCAGCAACACGCGCCAAATAGTACGCAATTGGCTGATGAAGGATTCGATCACTGTCCTGCCCCTCCTTGCATCCAAAGGGCGATGGCGCCCGTGCCGACCAGATT
>JBLHKV010000338.1:0-3824 GCA_047618115.1 Halieaceae bacterium
GAACAACGATATATACTTATATAGTAGTATATTGAGGAGTATGTGTAGAGATAATCCAGGGAAATTTGAGAGTTAGCAAAAGGGTATAATTCGGCCTGTCACGCCGGAGGTCGCGGGTTCGAGTCCCGTCCGGTCCGCCATTAAAAGCTTACATATTTTATTAAGTTACGGAAATTTTTAGCAAAGAAGATTGACTGTCTCCAGTTTGTCGCCTCCTTTATCAACACAATATTTACGAACAATTCACTTCCCAGACCCAATCTTAGATAGATGCTCGGGCTGTGCCTCGCTACACATCTAAAATACCCAATCGATGTACATTCCTAATTTTTGATACTATCTCGTCACCAACATTTAGCTGAGTCGCAAAAACTGCTGGGTAACGCAATTTAACCGCCTGCTACAAGCCCCCAAAATAGGCTGATAAATCGCTATGTCAGAATTTGGTAGCCAGTTTTGACTTGCTAGATGAATTTACGTGTCCACGGTGACCCAGGTAAATGAGATCTTGCATGCTTCCCGAGGGTAGTAATCGTCGATGGCAGCAGTAATAGATACCTATCTGATTTCATTTGTGAATTAAGAGATCGCCACTAACAGGAGCCTTTCGTGTATCGAGGTATTTACACCCTTATTGGGCAAGAACTGAGTATGTTTACTCGCAAGCTGGAGGCCCAGTTACGTTACCAGGGCATTCCTTATCAGTGGCAGTACAAGGGGCAGGAGAATGGAGCCGCTGTGGAGTCCAGAGCGGGGACGCGATTTATCCCAGTGTTGGAAACTCCAGACGGCTGGTTTATCAGCGATACTATTTCGCTGGGCCCCCTTTTGCACGATCGCTTCCATGAAATACCTGTAATTCCTGAGTCCTCGGCGCAACGGGGTGCCTGCTTTGTACTGGAAGATTTCTTTAACCACTGGTTTCCCCGCCACGCACTGCACTCGCGGTGGTGTTATCCTGAGAACGTCGTTGTGGCCGGTCAAGGGTTCGCAATGAATACACTACTCGGAAAATCCATTGATGAAATACCTGATGAATCGGAGCGAGCAAAGATTGCTGGCTTCGGGCAGATGATGTTGACTTCGTTTGGTTTCGCAGCATGCGAAGTACAAGGAGCAGGGCCGGATAAGAAGTTGCATATCCAGAACGATTTAGTCCAAATAATGTCCTTGCTGAGAGGGCACTTTGAACACCACGAGTTCCTGTTGGGCGGGCGTGCCTGTCTAGCCGACTTTGCCCTTGTCGGCCCGCTTAAAGCACACTTTCTGCAGGACCCGGAACCCCGTAGTTGGCTGGGAGATAATTTGGTGGCGCTTGAGCATTATGTCGACCGGGTATGGCGCGGAGCACAGGCAGATACGAACTGGCTCGCCGATGATAAAATCCCCGTAACAGTTTTGCCCTTGTTTGAACACGCCCTGAACACATACCAGCGTTTTGCACGTAGCAGCCTGGAGGCGGCCGGGAAAGGCGAGAAATTTTTCGAGTTGGATTTGGGTGATGGTCCTTTCACTGCCCGGTCTATGAAGCGTTTGGAAAAAGCCCGTTTACATGTGCAAGACGAGCTACAGCGCTGTGGCGCACCGACCTCCAGCCTGCAAAGCTATGGGATTATGGATTTCTACCTGGCGCCATCGATGCTTGGATAGACCAGTCTCTATCGATTCTGTTTCGGGGCGGAGACAGGAAGCCAGTTTATTTTTTCAGCGTCCATTGGGGTAACGCCAGTCATCGAATCGCAGCTGTTAGTTGCGTCGCTGCTGGCAAAGGGGGCCGTGCGATCGAGGTCGACTCCGGAATTTGTGTCATCGACTTGCCAAAGCGGTTTCCAGCACCCGTGTGCTTCGAGTCGTGTGCGAGCTTCTTGTTGGTGTGGCTCTGACAGTTCAGTAAAATGGCGTCGCAATTCCTCGAGACACCAGACGCGATAGCGTGCGGTGCGAATACTTCGGTAGGGCGCGCCCTCGATGTCGACATCGAAGTGACTGCCGCCGGCCTTCCAGGCTTCGGCATTGGCACATAGATAGGGCAGGTAGGCCGATCCAATTGAGTCGAGGATGGGACCCCAATCATCGGGAACATAGTCAAGAAGCTCTCCACCGGTCACGCTCACTCGAGCGTTCCACATTCGCGCAACCCACTCGAAAACCGAGGGCGCGGTTTCGCGCATGATGCGTGCACTCGTCGGGTCCATGGCGAAGTGTCGGAACATCGGCCCAAAAAAACCAAAGTCGGCGAGACTCGGTCGACTTCCCAGCAGATAGGGGCGGTTCACTAGTATCGCGTTGAACTGATCGAGTGAATCGTAAAAGATTTTCTCGACGTGATCCCAGGTTTTCGGTGTCACGCCGTCGCCTTTGGTAAAGAATTTTCGCTGCCGGTTACGAATGAGATAGCGTTTGAGAAAATCAGGGGCTCGAATCTCATGTTTGTGCGCGTCGGCGAGCACGCGGCTCTGGTGTTGGGCACTTTCTTCGTAGTCCCAGCGATAGTGCATCGCAGGTCGCCAGAGCCACTCATCGGCATAGTCTTCGAGCATCCGGCTGAAGAAAGCTGTTAGGGGATCACGCGGGATGACTGACGCCAGCGGATAGCGATCGTCTAGCCAGTTGATGATGGGCGTGGTATCGGTCATCCAGCGATCATCTGCGAGCTGTAGCGCGGGTACCTGGGCGGTGCCGGTCCAGCGGGCCAGGTCACCCATGGGGCCTTTTGTGAGCCGCTGGTAGGGCAGTTCCATGTAGCGGATAACCGCTTCGAGCTTGCCCGTGTAGTAGGAGAGTTCTGGACCATATACGGTCAGGGGCAGAATAGGGTCTTCTTGTGTCATCGCAGAGCAACCCTCTTTTTTTTTCGTTGCATCAACCACGCAGATTCTAACGCCGCGCATCGTCCTTTCAGCCCTCCGGGAACGTCAGAACTCGCCAGTAACATAAGATCATAAGTGTCGCTGTAGTGCGAATTTATCTCTTCGGTAGTGACTGAAAAAGGAGGGCCGTTCATCTGTTCCTGGTCATAAGTTACGGTGACAAGAAGTTGCGGCGCTGCTTGGGTGAGCGACCGCAGATGATGTGAATAGAGGGCGCGAGTTTCTAAAGGTAATGCGATCAGCGCTGCGCGATCGTAAATGGCATCGACCGGCCCCAACAGATCCTCCGATAAATTGAAAATGTCACAGATAAACAAATCGATATTAGGGGCTGCGTAGTGAAGGCCATGAGTCATCCGGGTTATCTCTGGCTCCAATCCAAGCTCTTGAAACAGTTCTTTAACCGCGATTTCGCTAAGCTCACATCCAGCAACTCGATAACCTTGGCCAAGTAACCAGCCGGCGTCCCTAGTTTTGCCGCATAGCGGAAGGAAGATTCGGCTATATTGAGGCAGGCACAGTGCTGCAATGTGTTCTACCAACAACGGGTTCACCTCATCCAGATGAAAACCGATGACTTTACTTTTCCACTTGCTCAACCAAAATTCAGCGTCCAATGGGGTATTCCTCTTTGATTTGCAATACCATGAATGCTACCAGATTAATAATGCTTGGTTTGAGACATTAATGGAAAAATACGAGGGGCTGAATCGGGAAATGGTCGAGCGATTTGCCCCGCGGTCGGGTCGTCGATCGCTGCTGTCTGTGCTAAGTCAAAAGGCTCCGGTCGCACTACTGTGCCGTATTTTGTTCAGGGAGGGTTGGAGAGAGCACCTTGCCGGGCACATTAGCTACCGACTGCCCGACGGCAATATTCTGACCAACCCATGGGAGCTGGTCTGGGATGAGCTGACAGCCAGTGATATCGTGACGGTGGACCCCCAAGGGTCGATT
>JBLHKV010000339.1:0-3823 GCA_047618115.1 Halieaceae bacterium
CGGCGTTGGCTGATCTTCCCAAACCGGACCTTTGTATCAGGACCGGTGGCGACGCACGGATCAGTAACTTTATGCTCTGGCAATTTGCTTACAGTGAGCTTTATTTCACCGAAACGCTGTGGCCAGATTTTGGCGAGCTGGATCTGGCTCGCGCGCTCCAGGATTTCAGTCGACGGGAACGGCGCTTTGGTCGCCGCGAAGCGTCTAGCACCGACCCTATTGCGAACAGCCATGCTTAAACAAAGGGTGATTACCGGGCTCATTTTGGTGGGGTTTTTACTCGCGTGTGTGGTGTTTTTATCACTCCCTTATTTGGCGGGAGTGTTCGCCCTTATTCTGGGTGTTGCTGCCTGGGAATGGTCGCAATTGGCTGGATACGTGTCCAGAACTACTCGCGGAGCGTTTGTTGTTTTGGCGTTGGCAGGAACCGCGGCACTCTTCCAGTACTGTAAATTCAATGACGGAGCAGAATTGACGCGCCTCCAACCTTTGCTCGGTGCCGCTTGCGTGTGGTGGGCCGTCGCCCTGTTATGGCTAAAGGCATACCCGGACAGCAGTCAGCTCTGGGGGACGCGCTTTATGCGCACGCTCATGGGACTGATTGTGCTCTTACCGACCTGGCTGGGTTTTATTTACCTGTTCAGCCGCAGCGGCGGAATGTACCTTGTCCTACTGCTTGTCGTGATTGTAGCTGCGGCCGATATAGGCGCCTATTTTGCAGGAATGCGTTGGGGTCGACACAAGCTAGCCGCGAAGGTCAGTCCCGGTAAGACCTGGGAGGGCTTTTGGGGAGGCTTGGCTGTCAGCACAGTTTGTGCTCTGTTGATCTGGTTGGGGGTTGACGATCAGCGCTACTCACTCATACCCTGTGTGGTAATAGCGGTTTCAACAGCCTTGGCCTCGGTGGTTGGCGATTTGTTCGTGAGCATGATGAAGCGCCATGCGGATGTTAAGGATAGCGGTTCGATTCTTCCAGGGCACGGTGGCATTCTCGATCGAATTGATGGGATGACAGCTGCGTCTCCAGTCTTTGCACTGGGCTTGATATTGGCTGGATTGTGATACCGACATCGACCAAAATCCGTGGTATTACCATTCTCGGTTCCACCGGTTCAATTGGCTGTAATACGCTCGATGTCGTAAGACGTCACCCGGACCGCTATCGGGTGATCGCCTTGACGGCAAACAAGCGAATAGGGCTGCTCGCCGAACAGTGCCGTGCCTTCCAGCCGCAATATGCCGTGACCGCTGACCCTGATTTGGCTGCTGAATTGGAAGTAGCAATCAGGGATATGGCTCTGG
Organism: Halieaceae bacterium; assembly: GCA_047618115.1. Classification (GTDB taxonomy): domain Bacteria; phylum Pseudomonadota; class Gammaproteobacteria; order Pseudomonadales; family Halieaceae; genus CALJGI01. The sequence goes on from JBLHKV010000339.1 coordinate 1,303, forward strand.
ACACCAAGGTTCTGTCTGGTGTGGAAGGGCTTAGCGAGGCTGCGGCGCACCCCGCTGCAGACCTGGTGATGGCTGCTATCGTTGGAGCGGCAGGTTTGGAACCCACGTTGTCCGCAGTCGCAGCTGGGAAAACTATTTTGTTGGCGAACAAAGAAGCGTTGGTAATGGCTGGACAGCTGTTTATGGACTGTGTTCAGCAGTCCGGAGCGACGCTTTTACCTATCGACAGTGAGCACAATGCCATTTTTCAATGCTTGCCCCGCACGAGCAATGGGGTCGTCTGTGCCACTGCAGATGAAGGGGTTCGCAAGATATTGTTGACAGCCTCGGGTGGCCCGTTTCGTAACTGGTCTGTGGCAGAAATGGAAAAGGCTACACCTGAGCAGGCTTGTGCCCACCCCAATTGGGACATGGGACAGAAAATTTCCATAGACTCTGCGACTCTGATGAATAAGGGGCTGGAGCTAATCGAGGCGTGCCGTCTGTTTGGAGTAGGCCCAGAGCGGATTGAAATTGTTGTGCACCCGCAAAGCGTGGTGCACTCGATGGTTGAGTACGCAGATGGCTCGGTCCTGGCACAGCTGGGCAACCCCGATATGCGCACACCCATCGCCTATGGTATGGCCTGGCCGGAACGGATAGACTCCGGCGTCGCTGCTCTCGATCTCATAGCGGGTGCAGCGCTTGAGTTTGAAGCACCCGACGAGACTCGTTTTCCAAGTCTGCGGTTGGCTCGGGAGGCAGCACAGGTGGGTGGAACGGCAACCACCGTATTAAATGCAGCTAACGAAGTAGCGGTTGCCGCGTTTATAGATGGCAAAATCCCCTTTACCGGGATCGCGCGTTTAGTTGAAAAGGTACTCGAAGATATTTCAACGGCTGAACCTCAGTCTTTAGCTGAGGTCAAAGAGGCTGACGCCCTGGCAAGACAAGTGTCAGGTGAGTATTTAAGAACAGCGATATCAGGCTAAGGAATCTGAATTGGAATTGTTGACCACCATTGCTATTACTATTTTTACACTCGCCTTATTGGTGACCGTACATGAATACGGTCACTTTTGGGTGGCGAGACGCTGTGGGGTCAAGGTACTACGGTTCTCCATCGGGTTCGGCAAGCCGTTGTATAGCTGGCACGATGATTTGGGTACCGAGTATGTGATCGCCGCTATTCCACTGGGTGGCTACGTCAAGATGCTGGACGAGCGGGAAGCGGATGTCGCGGAAGATGAATTACATCTGGCTTTTAATCGCAAGCCGGTAATGCAGCGCATAGCAGTTGTCGTCGCCGGTCCGGCGGCTAATTTTATATTGGCTATACTTGCTTTTTGGCTGGTATACCTCTCTGGTGAAACCGGATATGCGCCCGTAGTAGGTAGCATTAAAGAAGGTTCTATAGCCGAGGTTGCCGGCCTTGAAAGCGGGCAGGAGATCGTTGCTGTCGATGGGCATCCAACACCGACTTGGCAGGCCCTTAATCTACGGCTTCTCGATCGTATCGGTGAAACTGGCCCGATACGTTTCTCTGTCCAATATCCCGGTGCGGAAGTGGTATACGAGTCACTGGGCGAATTAGATAACTGGTTGGCGGATGCCGAAATCCCAGACCTGATCGGGGGGCTGGGAATAGAGCTTTATCGACCCCCAATACCGCCCTTGTTAGAAGAGGTGGTTGGTGGCAGCCCAGCAGACAGGGCGGGTTTACTCGCCGGCGATCTGATTATGAGCGCCGATGGGGTCTATATGGATGAATGGGTCGAGTGGGTACGTTATGTACGCGCTCGCCCCGGAGAGGAAATTCTACTCTCTCTGGAACGCGATGCTCGGGTGATGGATGCGACCATCACGCCGGCGACTTTGAATGATGGGGGCGGTGAGCCCTACGGACAGGTCGGCGTGACAGTCGTTGTACCTGAGTGGCCGGCCGAATTAATTCGCGAGTTTGAATATGGACCGATCGAGGCGCTGGGCGTGAGTCTTGAACGAACCGGGCAGCTCTCCATGTTTACCCTTACCTCCATTAAAAAAATGATAATGGGGCTGATTTCAACGAAAAACTTGAGTGGTCCTATTACCATTGCTAAAGTGGCGTCCGAATCGGCCAAATCTGGCCTGGAATCGTACATCGCGTTTCTGGCTTTGCTCAGTATCAGTCTCGGGGTTTTAAATTTACTGCCGATCCCGGTATTGGATGGTGGACACTTGCTTTATTATTGTGTCGAACTGGTGGTGGGTAAGCCGGTACCGGAACGGGTACAAATGGTCGGATATCAGCTTGGGCTATTCATTATCCTAGGGGTGATGGGTTTAGCGTTGTATAATGACTTTGCTCGTCTCTAATAAGAGATGAGTATTAGTAGCAATTAAAAATTCAAAGGCGTAATAAGATTAATAACGATAATTCAGCCTATTGCATTAACGGTTGGCACTTAATGAAACGAAACAGTCTATGGGTTCTTTTGTGGGCGGCGTTATTTAGCCCGCAATTGCTGGCTCAGAATTTTGTCATATCCGATATTCGTGT
>JBLHKV010000340.1:0-3807 GCA_047618115.1 Halieaceae bacterium
TCAGGGTGTTCTGTCGCCTCGCGCCCGAACATTCGCATGTGATCAATGATTGCAGCTGCTCGTGCCGTCTGATCCTCAATCCGTTCCAGTTTGTCGTTCAGGTATTCTGGGTCTGCGGTGCCATTAGCAATTTTCCGCCGGCTATTCCCCGCCGCCATGCGAATCACATTCAGTGGTTGGTTCAATTCATGCGCGACTGATGTCGACATTTCACCTAGTGTTGCTAGTTTCGACGCTTGGATGATTTGGGCAGCGGCTACCTTGCGCTCTCTCTCCTGTTCGAGCCGGAGATCATTCAGTTCGGTTATATCCTGGCCTACGCCAACTACTCCAATAACTTTACCGGCGGCATCTCGCCGTGTCGTCGAATTAAGGAGAACATCAACTCGATCGCCAGTTTTGGAGTACAACGGAAATTCAAAATTATTCGTTTCATCGCCGTTCAGTGCTTGCGCCAGAACTATGCCTACCGAATGCTTAAAATCATCGGTAATAAAATCGGCCACAAGGTCCCGACCCATCACCTCTTCCTTCTTATAGCCCGTGATCTTTTCTGACTGCTGGTTCCACTCATTGACCTTTCCTTCAGTATCTATACCGAAGATCGGGGCGTTCGCCGTGTCAATCAATTGTGTCAAGTCGTTCGCCAGCCTCGCATTATAGGCGAACGACATAGCAAGTTCTTTGTTGGCAAAAGCTAGCTGATCTGCACGCTTATCTTTCTCGTCATTGGCGAGTATTAACTCATCTGCACGCTTATCTTTCTCGTCATTGGCAAGTATTAACTCATCTGCACGCTTATCCTTCTCTTTGCCGTCTGAAAATAGTCGTTGAGAATCCAAATGTATCGCCATAGCCAGGCGATGGGCCAGGTACGAAGCAGAGCCCCCGAAGAACAGCAGCGCCACCATGATAAAGGCTGAGTCGGCAGGGGCCATCATCCACAGTTTTGGGCCGGCACCGATGATTGGCTCGAGCATGACCACAATATTGGGTGTTAAGAAAATGACCACGGTGATACTAACCACGATGGCAAACCCTAAGTAACCAAAGCCCATTGTCGCTATGACCATAGCCACGACGAAGGCCCCTTCACCTACCTGCGAGGCACCAAACTGTAAGATGGCTGCCGCACCGATAATCATGAAGCTCGTTATGCTGAAAATCAGCTGGAACTGCACCAGCTTAGGTACAAACGTGAAAAGCAGCATGGTGCAGTACAAAACGATATGCAGCGTGTAGACTGGCAACCAGCCGGTACCAACGGATCTTAAAAGACTTAGCGGAAGCAAAATCGTGCACAGTGCAGTCGTCATCAAGAGGTAACGACCCATAGCTGGGGCCAGTATCTGTCGTATAGCTTTGACTTCACTAGTTTTTATCATTCTCTCATTGCCCATATTTAGGCCGCTCTCAGCACCAGTTAGGTATATCCGCAGAGTCTAGCAGTTTTTACGCCAAGGGAGCGTGCTAGCCGTCAACTGCCATGCGTTACAACTCCATGGCAAAATGATTCCCGCCGCTGACTACGCCCAGCACACCCGTGTCGAGATGGGGTTCGACCCGTTCCGCGAGCCTGTAATAGACGCTTCGAGAAATGAGGGCTTGCAGGCCATGACGTACATCGACCGCTGGTACAGGCCCACCCTCAGCCTGCTCAATCAATTTGATAGGATGGTCCCTATCCAACGGAACGCGACTGGAAGTATTGGTAGTGAACACCAGTGATGGCCCACGCGCGCCCTCCTCCACGTCCATACCCACTATCACCAACGGGAGTCGTTCAACCCTTATTCGCCACTTCTCTACAGGAGTTACCAGGTAGTACTCCCCGTCGTCTTCGCGACGTAAAATGGAGGCAAATAGATTAACCAGTGCTTGGCGTTTAATCTCGCCTCCCAGATGAAACCAAACGCCGCTGGCATCTATACGAATATCGATATCGCCGCTCAATTCTGGATGCCATTTATCCAGCGGCGGGGTTCGGGAGTCTTCAGCGTCCAAGCCATTCAGGACAGAATCAAGCGTCGGTGCTAGCATGGTATTATCTCGACTGTTGCGGCGGCGGCAACCGTTATACCATATAAGCAATATCAATATTGAAGTGGCCCTATGTTTGGCATACTGAAGAAATCAATAATATCGTGGCTACAGCACAAGTCGCCAGCGCCAGAATATCCGCTGAGCGATTTTGAGCGTATTCGACACGAGATAAAGCCCTGCGACATCATCCTGGTTGAGGGCCGATCTCGCGTCAGCAACGTCATAAAATTGGTAACGCAGAGCCCCTGGTCGCATGCAGCACTCTATATTGGAAAAATTCACGACATCGAAAGCCTTAGCTTGCGCGAAGAGCTTTGCCGTCACTTCTCGGGGTCGGCAGAATTACAACTAATCGTGGAGAGCGAACTGGGAGTCGGCGTTGTTGTCAGGCCGCTGTCTGAGTATGAGGAGGAGCACGTGCGCCTTTGTCGCCCACGGGGGCTGGCCCACGGTGATTCACAACTGGTATTGCACTACGCCATTTCACAATTGGGCCTGGCCTATAACGTGCGCCAGACCTTTGACCTGGCGAGGCTGATGTTCCCGTGGATGATCTTGCCCAGACGTTGGCGCAGCACGCTGTTCAAAAAACACGCCGGTGATTCCACCGAGACAATATGCTCTACGATGATCGCGGAGGCATTCGGCTCGATACAATTCCCGATACTACCGCTGGTGAAGCGCAACGAAGACAACTCCTTACAGATGTACCGCAGAAATCCGCGCTTGTGCACGCCTTCAGACTTCGACTATTCACCCTACTTCGATATTATCAAATACCCATTTGTCGACTTTTCAGAGCACGCCAACCACCGCCTACTACCCTGGAATGGTGGCGGTAGGTTAGCAGGTGAAGAGGCCAGCCATTATCTATCGCCGGGCGCAGAGGATGAAGAGGAAGAGTCGGTTAGCGAGGCACCAAAAAGACATATTAACTCCGACTCCGAGGCAGCGCCGAGGGATCTGCTCAAGGATGTCGAAATAGATTCACAAATTTTATAAAGAGCGAAAGGTCAGCAAATGACCCGGACGTTGATAACGCCCTCGATTTCACGCATGCGCTGCAAGACGGCTGCGCCGGGAGCTTCGGAGATATCGATCAAGTTGTAGGCGATATCGCCGCGACTTTTGTTGAGCATGTCGATGATGTTGATATTTTCATCGGCCAGAATCGATAAAAGCCCACCCAGTATGCGCGGTACGTTCTGGTTGCTGATGGCGATGCGACAGCCCTCTGGTTGTTCCAGTATGACTGTGGGGTAATTAACGGAATTGCGAATTGCCCCGTGTTCCAGGTAATCCCGTAGCTGCTCTGCGGCCATTATGGCGCAATTGTCCTCTGCCTCATCGGTACTGGCGCCGATGTGTGGCATCAAAATAACGTCGTCGCGGCCAATCAACAGCGGATTCGGGAAGTCGGTGATGTACTTGCGTAAATTCCCTTTTGATAAAGCGGCGACAATTGCTGCGTTATCCACGATTTCCTGACGTGCGAAGTTGAGCAGACAGGCACCTGGGCGAACCATTTTCAGCAGATCTTCGTTAACCAGGCCACGGGTGGCGTCCAGTACCGGCAGATGCAGGGATATGTAATCGGACTTGGCAAACAATGAAGACAGGTTGTCGACCTTTTCTACATGGCTAGACAGTCTCCACGCGGCATCAATGGACAGTGCCGGGTCGTGCCCACAAACCTTCATTCCCAGAGTCAACGCCATCTCCGCCACCATGGAACCAATGGCACCCAAGCCTACGACCCCTAGA
>JBLHKV010000341.1:0-3797 GCA_047618115.1 Halieaceae bacterium
ATTTACAGATTGGGAGTCGGCTATGTGCCGAGGCTGTGTGAAAACGTGGTGCGAAATCTCGTTTTCAAAAATCGACCCCACAGGATGCGCTGTAAGCCTCGATCGTCCATCAGGTAGAGGTCGAGGCACCCCTTGAATCGGCGATATTTCGAGTTTTCACACGGCCTCTGCCCGTAACGGACACCCATGGCCAATGTCCTGGTTATAGGGCTTGATGCGGGATCTGTCCTCAGATTATCGAAACTGCAATCCTGGAAACGATCTATTTGCAACCTTTGGGAAACCACGCGAATATCAGACAAACCCGATGGGGCCAATTTTAATTGCGAACGCCTACCGCCTTACGACTATTTCCTGACCGTTACCACCAGATCTACTCGACGATTGATCGCCCGGCCTTCTTTGGTCTCATTCGAGGCGATGGGTCTGGACTCTCCGTAACCGATATAGCCTATCTTGTAGCCACCCGCGAGCGCCGCCAGATAGTTTGCGACCGAGATTGCCCGTTTGGTGGAAAGGGTTTTATTCAGGTTATCAGAGCCAATGGAGTCGGTATGGCCTTCCACCGCAACCAGCTCAGCGCCCACAGATTTAATAATGTCGTTAATCTTCGATAGCATTGGCTTTGACGCTGCTGGAATGGTGGCAGACCCGAACGCAAAATTAATTTTCTTGAGCCTGAAAATCAGTTTACTACCCTGCTGGTAAACCGCCGCTTCATCGTCGGGGAACTCTTGTACCGCCTGATCCATTGCACGCTGGAATCTGACCTGTCTGGAACTTTTCTCCAGTTCCTGGTTTTGCAATACCAGGGCGCTTTCTGATTCCAACAGGTTTGAACGGGTAGAATTCAACGAACCTTCCGTCTCCATTAAAGTTGACTGGGTCGTCTTCAGATTCTGCTCCAGATTTCCAACATTTTTAGAAAGTGCCTCTAACTCCCTGTTCTGATCAACAATTTGTGACGCGATATCTTCCGGTGTTCCCGGAGCGTCTAAAATGACGTCCATCACATCGGCCAGGAAGAGTGCACTTTCCACTGCCAGGTCCAGGATGACTTGATAGATCTTGGGATCTCGAGGACTTTGTGCAATCAGGTTTTCAGCTTCGCTAACGTCCAGTAAAGCTGTTCTCAGCGACTTTGGTGCGAGGCTTTTGGCGTCTTCTGCGGACGCTTTTCGGATCGCTCTTTTAACAGCATCAAGTTCCCTGAATTGAACTGCTTTGACTTCCAGGGAAAAATATTTCTTTTGAAATTCCGAGAATTCGACCGGTTCTAGAGAGCTGGCAAAATTATCCGTTTCATCTCTTACATCGTCATCAATATCAACAAGGGCGCTTGCCAGGACAGGACTGTCTCTCAAACCAGCGTCGAGTGCAGATCTCCTCGCTTCAAGTATACGGATGGCGTTAGCCGATCTATCCTGGGTGTTTTTGAGTGCTGCCTGTAATTGCGCCTTTCCTTTAGCGGCGTATTCCAGGATGTAATCGACTTGATAGTTGCGTGACAATCCGCGCTGGGCTTTTCCCAGGTACTCCGTTCCTTTCATATATTCCTTGAAGGATAGCAGCTCGGCCTGGACTATGTCGGCTGCTGTCATCAACTCCGCGACCTCGGCAACTGCCAATTCCAGATTATCGGTCGATGTAGGCTCAACCTTGTTAGCACTGGAACAGCCAAAAAGCATAAACACGAGTCCATAGCAAAGAACCCAGTTAATTTTCTTCATACCTGTATTATCCCGTGTTGTCTTCTATCTGGATATTTAAAGTTTGTTTCAGCGAAAAAACCTCGCCATTTCGAAAATGAAATAGCAAGCGGTCTGTTAAAGCCGCTGAAATTTATCAAAAGGCCTTTTCCAATAATAGATGTGCGTCAGACGTGTATCGTAGTTGAGAAATATTAACCTATTTTTGGTCATGTGCTTAGCCTTTCGAGAAATCACCGCAAGAATTCAATGTAATACGGTGCAATACAGGGTAAGGCCTTACATTTCACCAGTGTGGCGAGCGGCAATGTCAATTGTAAGCCAGCCCCTTTTGTTGCTCACTAATTCTGTACCTCCCCCTGAAAGCAGCTATTCAAGAATTCTGTTTTAACGATGACAATGTGCCGAAAGCCACTACTGATATTCGAAACCTGGAGGTCCGTTGTGGGTCGTCAACGGCTACTCGTCGTAATTGTCTGGGCGTCCGCTATAGTGTGCCGAAGGCCGCCTCCCACCAAGGAATTTTGAGCGTCTCCTTCACGAGAAAGCCGTCTCTTAAACGTCGTTGATCAGCAGCCGAGAACGACCCAGATTGTATGCCATTCAAGTGGGTAAATTTGCACGCTCGATAATATCAGGACGTGCCATCACAGAAGGCGGTTCGAGGAGGTGTGTGACGCGGACACTCAGCGCGTGCACTTCAGGGTCAACTTCTGCAAGACCTCGTATAGCCATCGCTGTCCGCCACCGATCCTCCAGATCATAGGGGCGCTCACCGCTAGTGCTTTCGTGAGCGAAATCACGAGTCTCCATTACTGACCAGCCAACACCATTCAACGTGTTACAACCGTCGAAGTAGCGCGCCGTCAGGTCGCTGTCTAATCCAATTGATACGGCTGCTCGTAGAGACAACGCCTGTCCTGCGGCAAGGCTCATTCCCTGGCCGTACATCGGATTAAAACTCGCCAGAGCTTCGCCCATCGGCAACAGGCCATCGGGGAAGCCGGGCATCTGGTCGTATCGATACCAGACGCCAAATGGAATTTTATAAGTTTTGAAGTCTGATACCGGTTCCGCCTGTACCAATATCTCATGAATAACCGGATGGGGTAGATCCTTCGCCCAGGCGATAAATCCATCAGCGTCACGCGGCGCCGTGTCACGTCCGCGTCCGTACATTGTGGCCAACCACAAACCACCGTCGACTGGTGTCAGATATGCAGCCCGGCATCCAGGTGGAACAGCCAGCATCAGGCAGGCTTTACTATTTTGCGCGAGATCAGGTGGAAGGCGAAAGAAGCCTGAAGTGTAACCCATTAGAATTTTAAGCCTTTGTGCAGGCACTTCACCGTATCCGTGGGCAGGCAACCAGGTCGCAAGATTTGAGGCACGTCCCGAACACTCCACCACCAGATCAGCGGATATCAGCTCCGATGTGTCGTCCGCTTCGACGTGTAATCCGACTATACGCCCCTGTCTGTCGACCTCTAGTTCCAGCATTTTTGTGGCGTCGCGTAAGTGGACATTGGGTAAAGCCTGCACCCTTTGCCTGGTCACGTGCTCTAGCAGCGGGCGGGTAACCGATGGTGTGAGTATGCCGACATCCCTGATTGGTGTTGGCCCAACCGCGTCGTGGAACCAAATATCATGGTTACGCCGAATCTTCACTGCACCGGCGGCGTAGACATCCGCCATCAGTCCAGGAAGCAGCTTGTCCATTGCTTCGACTCCGTAACCGAGCAAAGTATGCACATGGGCACCTTGTGGTACTCCCTTACGCACTTTGCAGGTTTCGGGCAGTGTATCTTTTTCGATGATCGTCACTTCCCCAACGACATCAGCAAGGGCCGCGGCGGCCAGCAGGCCTGCCATCCCGGCTCCCACTACGACAGCATGTTTCGGGGTAACGATGTCAGCACTCCTTAGTTTGAAATGATTATTATTCGCCGAATCTCGAACCGTTATAACACCGACCTACCGCTGAAACAATGAGTTGTCGCTCGAGGTCGCTTAGGCGCGAATGTAGGAGGAAGCGGATGACGAGGAGCATGTTCTGAGGGTCCGCTATATAGTACCGAAAGCCGAAGT
>JBLHKV010000342.1:0-3793 GCA_047618115.1 Halieaceae bacterium
CCGTGGCTAATCGATATAGGTCGAGCACAGGTGTCGAATAGAAAGCTAAGTAGGCCGCGTCGATTGGTGGATTTAATGCGTATTTGTTACAAGTTGGAATGGCGCGAGCGCGAAATTTTTATCGACCACTACAATGCTGCCATGAGCAAACCCTTCTCACCATTTTGGCGGCTTCCCATGCTCTACTACGATATAAAACAAGGCACTAAAAAAACACTTAAAAGAAAGAAACAGCCCGCCAAGCCTTGAGAAAAATGGCTCTCGCAGGTCGACGTTGACCTGCATCAAGATACGACTCAGATAAAGCTGTTAGCCTTCGTTTTAACTCCTGAAGTGGGACAGCAGCATGCATGCCCAAGACATCACAAGCGTGACTCATCTAACCCCTCAAACGCTCATCGGCAAGTACGAAAGCCGCGGCCCGCGCTATACGTCTTACCCTACGGCACCGCAGTTTTCGTCAGAATTCGATACCGAGGCTTTTCGCGAGAACATGCAAAATCGTGCCAATCGCAATACCCCGCTTTCGGTTTACGTTCACGTGCCATTCTGCCGGGATATTTGCTATTACTGCGCCTGTAATAAAGTTGTCACGAGGAAACCGGGGGTAAGCCGTCGCTATCTGGACCACCTGGCCATGGAGATCGAACAACTGTCTTCCTGGTTATCGCCTAGCCGCCCAGTAACACAATTGCACTGGGGTGGCGGTACGCCCAGCTACCTCGACGGCGCTGAAATGACAGAGTTGATGCACCTTTTAGCCAGCCATTTTACTCTCCTCGACCAGGGCGAGAGAGAGTATTCCATCGAGCTGGATCCCCGCACTGTTGACGGATCGAGCATCGCATTGTTGAAGGGTCTGGGCTTTAATCGGATCAGCCTCGGCGTACAGGATTTTGACCCACTAGTACAAAAAACAATAAACCGCATTCAGCCCTTCTCCATGGTCAAGAATCTGGTAGACGTCATCAGGGATCACAGCTTCGATTCGCTAAGTTTTGATCTGATACAAGGTTTGCCATATCAGGATGTTCACACAACAAATGCGACACTCAATAAGGTCATAGAACTGAGCCCCGATCGAATTTCCTGCTACAGCTACGCCCATCTCCCCACCCGCTTTGCCAGTCAACGAGCTATTGATCGCCACACTATTCCCTCCTCGAAAGAGCGCATGTTGATGCAGGAAGTCGTAGCGCAACGTCTTACCAGCGAAGGCTATCGACACATTGGGATGGACCATTTTGTAAAACCTGAGGACGAACTGGTCCGCGCGCAAATAAACGGAAAATTACAGCGGAACTTTCAGGGTTACTCGGTAAACCTGGCACCGGAACTCATCGGTATTGGTGCATCTTCAATCAGTTTCTTAGGAGGCTATCTGATACAGAATGAAACCAATCTGGACACCTATTACGATCGACTGCAACGAGGCGAAACTTGCATCTGCAAAGGCTTGAAACTAAGTGAAGAAGACAAATTTCGCGGCGCAATTATCGCCCAGATAATATGTAATCTGAGTCTGGATTTCACAGCCTTTCTCGAGGCGTGGGGTATAGATTTTCATGATCACTTCAAACAAGTTGAGCCACGCCTACAACAGATGTGTGACGATGGGCTCATTTCCATATCCAAGACCGGCTTGATCGTTACCGAAGTAGGCCGGCCATTTTTGCGCAACATATGCATGTTGTTTGATGAATACATACCTATAACGGGCTCCAGTCGTATATACTAGATATCAGTTGATATGGAGACAAACATGTCTAGCCTCGCAAGTACTCTCGAACATTGCCCACACGATTATCAGGTCAGCTGCAGCGACTGCCGGCTAGCTAAGATCTGCTTGCCGCTCGCGCTGGAAACGGATGACGTGGACCGACTAGACAAAATAATCCAACGAGGCCGACCACTGCAAAAGGGAGATCACCTGTACCGCGATGGCGAAAAATTCTCTGCGGTATATGCGGTCCGATCTGGTTGCCTGAAGAGCTTTCATATAACCGATGATGGTCGGGAACAGGTGACGGGGTTTTATTTCCCGGGCGAAGTTTTAGGTATGGATGGTATTAACAAGAACATTCACGCCTGCTCAGCAAAAGCACTCGAAACCTCGGCGGTATGCGAAATCCCCTTTACACGCCTGGAAGACCTCTCAGCAAAAATCCCCAACCTGCAACGTCACTTTTTCCAGTTGATGTCCAGAGAGATTATCGAGGATCAACAGCTGATAACACTGATCAGTAAAAATTCTGCAGAGGAGCGGGTTGCTGCATTGATGTTAAGTATTTCTGCTCGCAATTCCCGCCGCAACCTCAGCGCACACAACTTCCGATTACCGATGTCCAGGATCGACATCGGCAACTATCTGGGGCTCACGGTGGAAACGGTCAGTCGCGTATTCAGTCGCTTACAAAAGCTCGGTGTGCTGACCGTGTCAAACAAAGAAATACATATCGACGATCTCGTTGAATTGCGAGGCATAGCTAACATATAACCAGGTTTGCTAAATCCCCTGCGAAATAAGCGCAGTGGCGATTATTCGGAGCGCTAGAGCGCTAAGCAATAGCTTGAACCAGAACGCGAAGTTGATCTCCGGTACCAAGCCCCTAAGCTTTGTTCCTGCCCACGACCCTACTGTTACTGCTATAACCAGCGCCAGCATCAGTAAAAGGTAGTCCGCAAAAAGAAAGCCCATCGCCATAAAAGCAATTATTTTCAGCAAGTGAGAAATGGCCATAGTGACAGCTGTGTTAATCACCAGCCAATCACGCCGGGTGTCCCGCTGCAACAAAACCGCTGCTCCGAGCGGCCCGGTCGCGCCGGCAATCATTCCCAGGCTGGCCTGATAGAAACCCAACAGTACCAGTGCGCTGTTATTAGTACCGCGCAGTTTTGGCAGCGGAGCCCAGGTAATCAGCAAAATCACCAGTCCGATGGCAACCGGTAGCAGGTCGAGATCAATTGAAAGATACAAACTGCCACCGATCAGAGTACCCAGGGTTCCGCCAAGCACTACCCAAGGAATAATTCCGCGGTCTATTTGGCCCAAATCAAAGCCTGCTCTGGAAGCGTTACTCGCCAACTGCACCACGGCGTGCAGAGGAAGAATCGCTCCCGGAGGGATAAATCCCGGCATAAGTACGATCAGAAGCACGCCACCCCCGAGCCCAAAAACTCCCGCCAGGGTCGACGTCATGAAGGCGATGGGGACCAGCCAGTAACTATCTATGTCAGGCGCCTACTTCGTCGGCGTCTACGATTTCATCCTCGCACAATGCAGCGGCCACCCAGCGTCGTATATCCTCGTCAGCCTGCACCCATGCGCTGTAATCTGCAGCACGACCAGACAACTCCACACCATAGGTCGGAAATCGCATCACCACAGGAGCAAACATGGCATCGGCAATGGAAAATTCGCCAAAAAGCCACGAATCTACTTCGGCCTGTTGCCAGATAGTCTCTGCGCGAGCTATGTTGGCCGCCACTTCAGGAGAAATTTCAACGCGTCGATCGCGCGCCCTTATGTTCATTGGCATAGCCGCGCGCAGGGCCAAAAAACCACTATGTATCTCGGCACACAAAGACCTTGCGCTGGCCCGACGGTGGGCATCCTCCGGCCACATTCGCCCAGCGCAAAAATCTTGGTTCACTGTTTCACAAATCGCCAGTGAATCGCTGACCGACCAGTTTTGACCACAAAGTACCGGCACCTGCCTCGCAGCTGAGTATTCACCTATACGACGCTGAAATTCGTCAGTATCTAGCGGCAGTAGGACTTCATCAAAATCTA
>JBLHKV010000343.1:0-3756 GCA_047618115.1 Halieaceae bacterium
ACCTTTCCGCAGTTATGCCACACACGAGACTCAACACACTGTGTCAGATGTTAGACTTGAAAACCGCGCAAGCGATTGTGAAGCAGGTTGGCCCGACTGTGGAAGAAATGTTGCAGCAGAGTGCGACTAAAACACAAACGCTACTACCTGGCCTTAAAGAGGCCGCCTGTCAGCGCGTAGACGAACTACTGGGAGATGAAATTACACGATTAAACGCACTCTTAGAGACTAATGGTAGCGTACGTACGACCGAACTGGACTTTTTACTTGAGCAGCGCGCAGAATGTGAAATACACATTGCCCACGCAACACTAGAATTGAACGCCGTTAGACTCATCGTGAGCAGGTAGTAGTACATTTGAAAAAGCTGATCAGCAAAGCGGACGTGAGGGTCGAGATAAATCGTCAGGTAGACGATTTTATCGATACCGGTGGCGCTGTCACCAGTGTCGAGCGTGGGCTCAGCGGCCGGGAAGATCACCAGAGTGCATCTCGAAGTTTGTTCGATCAGCCCAAGGCCACCAGAACGTATATACCGGAGGTAACCGCTGCTATCGACTCGCGGAAAGCTGCCAAGGCATCCAAAGAAAGTTCACCGAAGAAAACCAGGCAGCTACGGAAAAAGATTATCTATGATGACTTTGGAGAGGCATTGCGCGAGGTATGGGTCGAATCTTAACCTCACTATTCTCTGACAACACTTTGGACCTGAGTATCCGAAAGGGGCTGGAGCGCCTTGATATACATACTCCTACTCCGGTGCAGGAAGAATCGATTCCCGCGGCATTGGCCGGGCGCGATCTTATGGTTTGCGCAGAAACAGGAACGGGTAAGACCCTCGCTTTTCTCATTCCACTGCTGCAGGTTGTGCTTGAGCGCGCCCCAGATACTCGCGATGGTACCCTGGCCCTAATTCTGGAACCGACTCGCGAATTAGCTGCGCAAACCGCTGCCGTGTGCAAACAGTTACTAAAGTTTAACGCCGCAAACCTCGCTACCATCTGTGGTGGCGAGGAGTTTAAATACCAGCAAGCACTGTTTCGTAAGAACCCAGAAATCATCGTCGCCACTCCCGGTCGATTACTGGATCATATCAGGCGTCGCAGCACCGATTTTGACAGCTTGCGAGTAGTCGTGCTGGACGAAGCAGACCAAATGCTCGACATCGGGTTGTACGAAGAGGTTTCACAAATTTTGAGGGAACTGCCCGATTCCAGCCGGCGTTGGATGTACTCCGCAACTCTCAATCACGGTGAGGCCAAAGCACTCGTTTCGAAGGCTCTGCGTAACCCCTTGAATGTCAGTCTCTCCAGTGGCGATAGTGTCCCCGACAATATTCAGCACCAGGTTTACCACTGTGCCGACGACTTCCAGAGAGAAGATCAGCTCAAACGTGTGCTGCGCGAAGAAACGTATCGACAAGCCCTGGTATTTTGTAACACGCGCGCGCGTGTTGAAAGCGTGGGCCAGAGATTATCAAAAACAGGCGAGAGAATTGGGGTTCTCCACGGCGAGATGACCCGCGAGGAGCGCACCGCAGTGACCCGGGCATACCGGGATGGGCATTTCAGCACGCTTGTCGCCTCTGCGGTCGCCGCACGAGGGTTGGACATAGCCGAGGTGGACCTGGTGGTCAATTACGATATGCCGACCTCTGCAGAAGATTACCTGCACCGCGCCGGGAGATCCGCACGCAGTGGCGGCCAGGGCCAATGTATATCCCTGGCCAGTTCCCGCGAGTTGCGCCACAAAAAGCGCATAGAACAGGAACTGGATATCGTCTTGCAGGATCAGGATCAGGAACAGAAACAGCGCCAAGCGCGGGCGCCGAAGCAGAAGCAGAAGCTGGAACAAAAGCAGGAACGGGTGTATCCGGAGCGTCAGCGCGCCGATTACGGTGATGGTAGCCAGCCTATCGTGAAGAAAAAGCTCTAGGGGAATCATCTATGCAAGTTCAGTGGTATCCGGGACATATGAATCGCGCAGCCAGAGAGATCGAGGCTGTGCTACCGCAAATCAATGTTTTCCTGGAAATACTCGATGCACGTCTACCGTATAGTAGTCAAAATCCGATGCTCGAAGAAATCAGGGGCACAAAACCCTGTCTGCGAGTACTGAACAAGTCCGATCTGGCGTGTCCCGAGGCAACCCAGCAATGGCTGGATTACTTTTCCGGAGATGATCAGGTCGATTATATCGCCGTTTCACGAGACGATCCTGCACAGATCACTGGAGTTGTGGATCGATGTAGAACACTAGCGCGTTCAGGTAAAATTGTGGGCGGCGATATATTTGTATTAGTCAGTGGCATTCCAAATGTCGGCAAATCTTCGATTATCAACACGCTCGCCGGTAGATCCGTCGCTAAAACCGGCAATGAACCGGCAATCACCCGCGGTCAGCAGCGCATTAACCTGCGAAATGGCGTGCAGCTTTACGATACGCCGGGTGTTTTATGGCCGAACATTGAGCACCCGGATCATGGACAGCGCCTTGCCGTGACAGGGGCCATTCGCGATACCGCAATGGACTATCAAAGCGCCGCCGACTTTGCAGCTACCTTCTTGTTGGAGAATGCCAGAGATCAACTATTGGAACGCTTTCAACTGGAGGATATCCCCAACTCGGAGCAGGAACTTCTCCAGAGTATTGGACGGGCGCGCAACGCTCTGCGACGGGGCGGCGTTATAGACTATGAGAAGGTTTCACAGCTGCTCATTCATGAGATTCGCGACGGCTTGCTCGGCCCACTTACCTGGGAGCATCCAGGACAAATTGAGAAGGAGAGGCTTGAAGTTCTGGCGTTACGAGAAGCCAGGGAGGCCAAAAAGAAAGCCCGAAAAACTCGCTACAAGTCGAACCGAGATGCGTAAGTGAATGACTTGATCAAGCCCTACACCATCGCCGTCGAGCAGTGTCAAGTCGATGATTTGAAACGGCGGCTGGAGTTTACCCGCTGGCCGGACCCCGAATCGGTATCGGACTGGTCCCAGGGAGTACCTCTTGCCTATATGCAGGAACTTAGCGAGTATTGGTTGCACGAATACGACTGGCGTATATGGGAACAGCGGCTCAACAACTGGGGGCAGTTCATAACCTGTATAGATAACGTAGACATCCAGTTCATGCACATCAGATCACCGCACGCCGATGCCATGCCCTTGCTGATTACTCATGGTTGGCCGGGCTCGATGACTGAGTTCCACAAGATTATCGAGCCACTTACCAATCCCACCGCCCACGGAGGCCAATCCGAGGATGCCTTCCACCTGGTACTGCCGACTCTGCCGGGATATGGATTTTCGGGAAAACCTGCGCTCTCCGGTTGGGGAGTAGATAAAATTGGACGAGCCTGGGCGGAACTTATGGCTCGCTTGGGCTATGACAGCTATGTTGCTCAGGGTGGAGACTGGGGTGCGATGGTAACCCAGTCCATCGCGCAGACTGATACAACGCATTGCGCCGGAATACACGTCACTTTTCCAATTGTCGCTCCAGATCCGGCAACGATGGACGATCTTCAGGATATCGAAATTCGGGCGTTGGCCGCCATGACCCACTACGACCGATGGGATAGCGGCTATGCGAAGCAACAGAGTACGCGACCACAAACTCTCGGCTACGGTCTTTCCGACTCGCCAGTTGGTCAGGCGGCATGGATCGTTGAAAAGTTCTGGTCGTGGATGGATTGCGGTGAAACAGATGGTCATCCAGAAAATATTCTGACCCGGGATGAACTGCTGGACAACATCTCGA
>JBLHKV010000344.1:0-3747 GCA_047618115.1 Halieaceae bacterium
TGGCGGCAGCCTCGCAACGGCCAGCTCCATAATCGAAAGCAAAGATGGCACCATGCTCTACGAGGCTCCCCACGGCACCGCTCACGACCTCTATGTCAGGTACCTCGAAACTGATGGCAAAGAGGCACACTTTAATTCCTCCGCGCTCATCTACGCCCTCGCCAATGCACTGGAAAATCTGGCAAGCCGGGAAAGTAACGAGGCTCTAATGGTATATTCTGGCAAGTTGAAGACAGCGCTGATTCAAACGGTAGCCCAGGGCACGATAACCGGAGATTTGAAGGGTAAAACAACCGAGCCCGATTTTGAAACCGTCGTCGATATGGCGGGCTTTCTCGACGCCGTTGAAGCCAATATCGCGCAGTAAGTTCAGCAACAGGAAACATACACATGCCCGCTTTTCACAAAAGATGGTTTTATCGATCAAAGCTAATGCTGATGCGCTCATTTCTGACCAATCCACAGCCCAGACCGCTGCTATTGCTTGGCAAGGGTTCCACGCTAAACCTGTGCAGCACCATTGCGCAATTCGGCCTTAAACGCCCGCTGATCGTCACAGACAAACCCCTTCGAGAGCTGGGTGTTCTCGATGCTGCCTGCGCTGCATTGGAAAGCCACGGCTTACAAGTACAAATATACGATGGCGTACTACCCGATCCTACTGCTGCGATTGTCAATGCAGGGATAGCCCGATATCGACAAAATAATTGCGACTCTGTGCTCGCCTTCGGCGGCGGTTCGTCAATCGATTGCGCCAAGGTTGTGGCCTTGGCAGCAGCTAATAATTGCTCCGCGGAGGAGTGCATTGGTGTAGGCAAGTGCAAACTGCCAAGCGCGCCGCTATTCGCTGTACCAACCACCGCAGGCACCGGTTCTGAGGCTACCTTTATTGCTGTCATTTCGGACGACGTGACTCACGAGAAAGGCGCTGTTATCGACGCAAAAATAGTTCCCAGAGCCGCAGCACTAGATCCAGAACTCATGCAGGGCCTGCCGCCTCACATTACCGCAGCGACGGGAATGGATGCTCTCACCCACGCCATTGAATCCTATATCGGTACTATAGAAACAGAGGATACTAATTATTTTGGTCTGGCAGCCTCCAAGCTTATTTTCGATAACCTTGCGGAGGCCTATCATAACGGCGAAAACCTGGCAGCGAGAGAGGCAATGTCACTGGCATCCTACTATGGTGGGCTGGCTATCACTAATGCTCTGGTGGGCTACGTCCACGCTGTATCACACAACCTTGGTGCCCGCTATGGCGTACCCCACGGTCTTGGCAACGCCATGGTGTTGCCCCACGTATTAGAGCTGCTCAAAGATGCAGCTGCCCCGAAGTTGGCAAAAATTTCGATACACTGCGGGTTCGGCCAGGCAGGGGAAACCGATGCTGACTTGGCGCAAAAACTTATCGACAGCATCTGGCGACTCAATAAAGAGATCGGAATTCCCGCTACGACCGATATTATCAAGGATGAAGATATCGAAGATCTGGTGAACGCGGCTCTGGCCGAGGGCAGCAGCTACCCGACACCGCGCTATCTAGAGAGCGGGGAATGCCGGGAGTTAATCAGCGGGCTGCAGACGAAGTAAGTTCGGCGTAGGGGCTCGCGATGTATTCCAACGCTATCTCACTGGAACTGGCGGCCTCTTCTATCAATCGAAGCCCCCTCTCGAGTTCGTCCAGATAGAGCAAAGCTGTTTCCTGGTGAAATCCAAGAGAGACAAATTGAGTGGTATTGTCGCTGCCCGCAGCGGCTGTATTCGCCATGAACACCTCGAGGTTATCTTCCGCCGTGGTGTAGTCCGCCAGACACCCATTATTTGGCACTTGCCAAATATTCCCACCATCCACCGATTGCTGGAAAGGCTGGCTGGTATCTACCACATCTGCCCAGAGCTCCCCTAACATTTCAAACAGTGGACTCTCGCTCCAGCGATCCCGCAAAAACCGGCGATTGGCTGCAGAGGCATCGACCCTGAAACCATTCGCAACGAGCGCCTGGGTAACTGCAGTACCGCTTAGCCACGCGCCAGAACGAAACTCGACAGCATCGCTAAAACCTTGGGCCTGAAGAATATTTTTGCTGACCATAATGGCTAGCGATATTTCCGTTGGAGTATAATGATGCAGTGCAATTTCGTGCCCCCAATCACCATCGACAATCCTCAACTCCCCGCCCGAAGCGCGAATATTGGGCTCCGCTCTAACCTCGACATCAGCGGCTTCCATAAGTGTTTTCCACGGATGAATATGCAGCCCCTGGATATCGCCTGCCCTGACGGTGCGCAGCGTCTCGCGGGTTATATGCTCGGGATCGGCACTCGCTTTAGTGTAGTAGGCCGCATTGAGAAAATGCTGCAGCGGAATATGTGGATTGCGATCCCTGAAAGACTCCATCTTATCGATGCTGTCGGGGACGATGTCCCTTCCCTCCCAATCGACACTGATGATGACGGCAACTCTGCCCATTTAACGACTCCTTTTCGAACAAAACGGTTGGTGCCCACCGCGACTATACGGCAGAGCAGGTTCACAGTTTATATAGATACAGCGTGCAAAGTGATGGGTATAATCATAATTATTCGGCCCTGAAGTGGGCTAAACCAAGGGTGTAATATGAGCATATTCAGCTTATCCGGCAAGGCCAATCTTTCTATCGCTGTCTCAGCGGCGCTGTTGATAGTCGCAAACGCGAGCCCCGTCGTCGCGCAGAACACCCTTGAAGAAATTGTTGTCACCGCGCAAAAGCGCGATCAAAGCCTGCAGGACGTCCCCATTTCGGTTGCGGCATTCGACGCCGAAATGCTCGACAATATGGTGGCCACCGATATCGGCGACATAGCCGCTTTCACCCCTAACGTGAGCATTGGTACCGGTCAGGCCACTCAACCCAGCCTGAGTATCCGCGGCATCGGCACCTCGGACTTCGGTGTGGGCCTGGAATCGGCGGTTGGGGTCTATATAGATGGTGTTTACATAGGCCGCTCGGGCGCCGCCAATCTGGCATTCAACGACATACAGCGCGTCGAAATTCTGAATGGGCCCCAGGGTACTTTATTTGGTCGCAACGCAGCAGCGGGGGCAGTTCAATACATCACCAATAAGCCCAATCAGGAAACCGAAGGTTGGATGAAACTCACCCTCGGTAACTATGGCAAAACCCAGCTAGAGGGCGTCTATAACACGCCACTGACAGACAATCTGGCGCTTCGGGCCTCTGCGTTGATGAACCAGCGCGACGGGTATATCGAGGATACCGGCGACGATCGCAACGACGAGGACAACTGGGGAGTGATCGCGTCACTGTTATGGACGCCGACCGATAGACTCGAAGTTTTGTGGCGGGTGGAATACGATGAAATTAACCAGACCTCCAGAGCCGACTCCAGTGCCACGTTAGGTCCACGCGATAACGGCGCAGATTTTGACAAAATTGAAAACGATGGCGACACCCGCGAGTGGCGGGACCTGTTTGGCACCTCGCTGCACGTAAAGTACGATCTGGTTGATGTAGTATTTAACTCGATTACCTCCTACCGCACCTTTGAATCCTTTAACCGTCGAGACAAAGACGGCTCGGCAGAAGCCCGCTACTTTTTCGACGATCTCAACTACGAAGACAACACCGCTTTCAGCCAGGAATGGCGCTTTGAATCAGCCACGGATGGACCACTGCAGTGGGTCGCCGGTGCTAACTATTTTCGGGAAAATGCCGAGCAGATAGGCGGTGCATTCTTTTC
>JBLHKV010000345.1:0-3741 GCA_047618115.1 Halieaceae bacterium
CACTAGCTCATTGTTGGCACAGTACATGATGTCCGAGCTGTAGATGAGCTGACGCTCTTCCAACGTGGACTCATTAACCAGCGCGCGGGAAGTAACACCGAGATAGTCAAACAAGGGGCGCATTTCTTCACAGTCGCGCTGAGCAAGATAATCATTGGTCGTTACAACGTGCACACGTACGCCCGCCAACGCGGCGGTAATTGAAGCCAATGTACAAGCAAGCGTTTTGCCCTCCCCAGTCGCCATTTCCGCTGCCATGCCGCGCAACATAATCAGCGAGACCTGAATTTGCGTGTGGTGATGCCGCATTCCCAACGCTCTACCCGAGGCCTCGCGAATCATAGCGAAAGTCGGTTTCAGCGTTGCAGAACAAATACCCTCGCGCAGCAGCCGCAGTCTCAGCTCCGATATATGTTCTCGAAACTCCACCTCGTCCATTGACGACAAGGTATCTGATAATCGAATAATCCGGTTGGCAGTATATCGGTTGAACATGAAGGCACGACGAAGTGGCCAGCCCAGCGTGCTATAGATTCGACGTAAACCCCTATCCAACCAGGATAGAGCTGTGTACGGGTGCTCGGGCCTCAGCGTTACCGTTGCGGCGTGTGGAGCCGGATATCTTTTCGATTGAAAGAGCGCCACTAAACTTCGAATTTCTCGAGGAAAACCTGCCGTATTTCACGATACAGCCGTTGGGCGAGTGAGGCCGGTGGCAGTTCAAACCTCACAAAGAAACGTTCGAAAACGTAGTCCATAGGCAAACCCGGAACTTGTACTTCAATGGTGACATAATTTTCAACGGCCTCCATTTTTTCTCCACTGCTCGGATCCAGAGCAATATCACCTCCTCCCTCGATTGTCATAATAGGGCTGGGGATTTCCTTACTTACCCGGGGCACAACACTAGCGAGTACTCCCGGAATTTCTACGTTCCACCGAGAGGCGGAGCGCAGACTGACATCCGTAACGGAGTTCAGCACCTGCTCCGCCGCCGTCTCGGCCACCGCCACACGAATAATCAAAGGCCTTTCTGGGTGTAATACGAATCCAATCACCTCGCCCCGGCGCAGAAACCGAGAATCCAGCGTATCCGGCTCCTGAAAAATTGCCCTGCCCTCGGCCAGTGTCACAACCTTCATTTTTCCGATCGCCAGATTGATATCCGCCAACTCATCTTCAAACCGGACGATCTCTGCCGCTGCGAGATTCGCCTTTGTACGGTCTTCATAAACAGCGCGTGCGCGTGCCCGCGCCTCCGCCACCTGTCCACTAACCCGGTGAGATCGATCTATCAATTCGTGGTTCACCAGCGTTAACAACTGCTGGCCCTCGACCACCTGACCATCATCGGGGATAGAAATCGCTGTTACGAAGCCCGACTCGCCCGCGTAGAGCCGCTCACTCTCCTCGGTCCAGGTTACACCTTCAGCCGTAAAGGTATGGGGCATCGGCACAACGAAAAGTATCACCCAGGTCAACAGTGCCAGCAGCGCCATAATCAGCTTCGGGTTGCTACCACGCATAACGAACTGAGGTTCGTGAAATGGCTTGGCCAGGGTTTTGACCAGCGGTATTATCCAACCCGACATCAGTGTCCAGATACCCAGAAGTGCACCAACAATAAAGTACTTGCTACCCACAAATAAAATGATGGTGACCGAAATAAACATGCGATAGGCAAACGAAAACAGATTATAAAAAAACAACCAATAGCGCTCACGCGAATCCACGCTTGGGTCTTCGAGATCCCGAAATCTGAATATCCATTTCTTGATCAAATAACCCCAATAAGCAGTCCCTCTTTTCGCCATATTAGGGATTTCCAGATAGTCAGAGAGCATGTAATAGGCATCAAACTTCAACAGAGGGTTACCGTTGAAGAGCAACGTGGACACGCCTGCCATAAATGCAAGGTTGTACATAATAGCTTTCACCAAGCCATCAGAGGCCATAGACCACAAAATAACCGCGAGCGAAGCCAGGAAAAACTCCACGATCAACCCGGCAGCTGCGACCGCTATACGCTGATGCTTGCTGGAAAAAGAAGCGGACTCAGAAGCATTGACGTAGGGCATTGGAAACAGTACGAGAAACATAACACCCACTTCGTGAACGTCACCACCGTAGCGTCTTACCGTGTAGGCGTGCCCCAACTCATGGACTATTTTTAAAACCGGATACAGCACCCACATCAAAAACAAGTTATCTAAGGCCAGTATTTTATCGGCCCCATTGGCTGTCAGCGCATCAAAATTCTGAACGGCCGTAGTCACTCCTGCACCTACCACGAGCAGGTACACAAAGAGCATGAACTTACCCATAAACAGATCGATTATTGGACACAACACATCCAGTATTCGTGTTGGATCCAGCAGTGGTATCGTTACTGCGAGCGGTGAATAGACCCGCTGTAATTGTTTGGCCTGCTGTTTCTTGCCGAGACGGCGATGGAGGTCCACAGCATTTACAGGAATGTCCAGGTAGAGCATATCCATTTGATACAGGGACGACAGCAGCGAGATCATGTCCTCCTGGGTTGGCAACTCATCTTTAAGCAAATCGCCTGCCAGCAGCCAGATTTCGCCCAGAGTTCGCTCGCCGTCCATCAACCCCAGCACGGTGTATGCCTGTTCAGAGTATTGCTGTATGGACCCGGAAATAGGGTCACGTAAAGCGTATTTGCGCTCCCCTCGCTGCTCTTGTCTGGATATGCTGATCTGTGGTTTAAGCCTGGGCTTCAGACCTTCAACCTGATACCAATTTTTGCTAAATACCGACATATCAGCCCCAGAATGACCACATCTTCAGCGTTAGCCATTTTCTGAAGTCGATCGTCCAGATGTCTATCAACAGCTTGCTGCCGGCTTCCACCTTGGCAACACCCACAAGACCGGGTCTGAATAGAGCATGGGATTCTTCGAGTCGCCCCTCGACACGGAACACAGTGCCACCGTCGCGAACTTCGGTCACAGGAGTGAGTGACTCCACCATGAAATCGAAGCCCTCAGAGGGCATAGAGGATAAAACCACTCGGCCACGCTGGCCCAATTCCACGTGACCGATTCTATATTCACTCACATATAGCACGAGACGATGATCGCGCATCGGTGAAAGCCGAAATAATTCCTCGCCCTGATTTAGAGAACCACCAACACGCTGGGTGAGGTCGCCACTGACTATAAGCGCGTCGAAAGGCGCCTTTAAAACCGAGCGTTCCAACCTGCCTTCCGTAGACGCCAGATTGGCTTTAGCCTCAGCGATTTGAGCGGAATATATCTGCGCTTGCGCCCGATCTCGGCCGGCCAGCGCTTCAGAATACTGATTACTACTTTGCGATAATCGGCTTATCGCCTTAATTTTCTCCAGGCGCAGTTCGCTGTCTTCCAGAGCAGCGATTATCTCGCCCTCTTTGACGCGATCACCCGCTCGATGAGTTGAGGTTTTTAAATACCCGCCAAACGGCGATGAGATTATTCTTACCTGTCTTGGCTCCAGCGTAGCATCGGCATTGATACGGTACTCTCCTTGAGCCAACGCCAAAAATAAAACAAGGGAAAACAAACAGATGGAAAAAACCTTTCGCTTTATATACCCCGGCGCGAGCAGACGCTCCAGTTGTCGGCGAAACCGTGTTCTGGATACGCCTAAAAATGACATTTCAGCTAGCCGGCGATGGCGAAAAGCAACGCTAACCAAGGCGACATTGGCTTCCAAACGTTCAATTTCCACTGCGGAAAA
>JBLHKV010000346.1:0-3736 GCA_047618115.1 Halieaceae bacterium
CTGAACTCAAAGAAGATTTGGCCCGATGCAGGCTGGCGACCGATTGTCTATACGCTCCCAGCGATTTTTCTATCTGCCCCTGGCTGCGCAATATCCTGCCCAGTTGCCACTGCCATCGATACAATAGTAAGTCATCTGCATCTAGCTGTGCGTCAAACAAGGCGCGTCTTGTGTAATCGAGCGCAATGTTTAACTGTTGCTCGTCCTCGTATAACTCGCCAATATAACCATTGGACAAGGCCACGGCGGCCTTCTTTGAACGAGACTCAGCGGATTTAAGTGCCGCTCGATACAACTGTAGCGCAACCAGTCGCTGGTCTGCAGCCAGCACCCCTGCAAGGACAGACTCTCGATACAATTGTGCCAGATCCTGGTGATACGCTATGTTGGTTTCCGAGCCGGACAATTTGGAAAGGTCTTCACGAAGTTCGCCCAGTATCCGGGCTATCGATCCCGTCTCTCCGGTTCCCAGTAGCGTGCGTACAACATTCAACCGCGAGACGAATACAGTATCTTCATCGCCTGCATGAGCTGCCGCTGTCGCAGACTGTTGAAAGTAAGTCAGAGCCTGACCCAGATCGCTGCGAGCGACGGAGACTAGACCAAAATCATTATAAAGAGCACCGAGAAAACGCTCGCGCGAACTTCCACGAACGGCAATACCCAGCGCACTGCGAAACATTTCTCCAGCCTGTACCGAATTACCGGTGTTGTAGTAGGCCCTGCCGATACGATGCAAGACTTTAGCTTTTTCCATATCCTCGGGAGATCCAGCGATAGCGTTTTCGTTTTGCTGATACCAGGTAATCTGGTCCAGTGGATCGGACAGTGCTCCAAGGGACTCCGTTTCTGCCGCAATGGACATTGAGCCCAGGCTCAACATCATTAGCACAGTAGCCTGCTGCAATACTCGCCTTTTCATATGATTCATCATCTCGAGTTTTCCCTTCAAAACCGAACGGCGTAAGTGACTGAAAAGTGAACACCATCGTCCTGGAGATCACCCGACTGATTTTCGATCACCTCCTCATCCAGTGCTTCGCCCCAATACAACTCTACATTCATATTATCCAGGGGCCTCCAGAGAACTCCAAGCCCAACGCTTCCTATTTCCACCACACCATCTTCCTGACTCGGTACATCTTCGTCCCAGGCCTGCCCAAGATCGATAAACGCGACGCCCTGTAGACTACCTAGTCTCCCGTCAAAAAAGGGCAGCGGCACTCGTAGCTCGACACTGGCTGTAACGCCATTGTCGCGTACCAACTGATTCTCTCGATAACCACGAACCGTGGCATGACCACCCACTGAAATTTTTTCCATCGGCAGCAGTGGATCCAGGCTCAGCTGGAATGCACCACGTGCAATAAGTTGACTGCCCTCAATAAATTCAAGTTTTGACGCGAACTGAGCCTGTCCGTAGAACGCGGTAAATTCAGAATCCGGGGTGTCATCGTTACTACTGACATTGGAGCTGAGAGCATCAAGCCCTTGCCGCACAGATATATTGGCGGCATAAACACGATCGGCATGGCGGTTTATAAAATCGACACCCAGTTCCAGGGTGGTCGACTTACTCTCGCCATCAATTGCCCCAGCCGAGAATGAAAACGGCTCTCCCAATAAAAAGGCGTCACTCTCTCGGTGATTGAAACCAACCTGTAATGTCAGTGCCCTCCCCTGAAATTCAAAGGGTCTGGATACTCTCAACCCATAACTGGAGGACTCAGATTCGATATCCAGCTGATCAAAAGGTTCTTCAACTACCTCGGAATCGCTCTGACTATAATACGCAGAAACGAGGTAGTCGGTGGATGGTACCGGCAGTGTATAAGCCAAAGACAGCTCGCTGAGACCCTCTGTAGAGGCAATCGAAGCACTCAGCGCGTCACCGTGTCCAGACAGGTTGTAATCCGTGTAGGCAAGCGAAACATCCTCTGCGCCAACACTCGGGGTCCGATGATTATTGACGCCGATAAACAACTCTCTGGAAGGCGCTTCGGTTACAACAATCTCCAATTCGGATTGCCCTAATTGTGAAAGCGGGCGCAGCTGTGCGGCTACCCGGCGAACCAGCGAATTCTGCTGCAGTTCTCGGAGTGCCGCCTGAATCTCATTAACGTTAAGCGGGGCATCGACCCCCTTATTGACACGGTATAACAGGTAACTGTCAGCGATATCTTCATTTCCGCTCAACTTCAGCTCGGTCAATCCGCCTTCGATGACGTTAAAAATGATTATGCCATCACCGACATCCTGAGCCGGGATGACCACTCCAGAATTCACATAGCCCCGGTTTAGGTACTCCATAGACAGTTGGTGGCGCAGTGCCTGAAGCTCATCGATGCTTACCGACCGGTTTTCAAACGGTTGCACCCACTGGGCAAGCTGCTGCGCTGAAAATATCGTACTACCTATAACTTGCACCTTTTGTACAGGTATTGAAGCAGCTGTCGAAATACTGTTCCCCTGTTCGGACGGGGGTGCTGGCAGCACCTGCGGCGTTGTCAGCAGATCGGTCTGTTCCTGCTTGTATCGAGGCTCTTCGAAATGAGGTTTTATCAGGGACTCTATTCTTAGCCCGCGGCTTGCATCATCTCCCTGCCCGTGAGCGAAAGACGAAATCGCCATCCCAAAAGCTATTACCACGGCGCCGCGCGCCTGCCATACCGCACTCATTCCGGGCACCCCAGCAAAGATAGTTCAGCTATTAATAACGGATCAGAGGTATCGTAGAGTGAACCACTGACAAAGTCCTCGGTAAGCGGCGCTTGCTGATACACCCCGGTAGAGGGCGTATCTGTGTCAGCCACGCCTAACACCACAAAACTACTGCGATTAGCCAATTGCGCGAGCGTACATCGCTGCGATAATAATTTAGTGACATCGGCATATTCGACCTCAATCGTCTCAATGCGATTAACTTCATTGACCACCCCGTCGATTGTGATATCACCGTCTATTCCCTGTTTGGAACTGGCATCGATCACGGTGTCTCTATCTCTAATAATATGTTCCGCAACGATATCGATATTGCCGCCATTCCCAGCGTTGGCGGTAGCGACGATTTGCGCGTTTTCGAGCAACATCAACTCGGGATCAATAGAAATATTCCCGCCATTATCGGTTGGGGTGACTCCGCCAGCTGACGCAGTTATGCTGCCGTCGACAACGCCAATAAAGTCAACCACCTGAATTACTATATTACCGCCGGCTGATTGCGGAGCACTGGTAGCGACCGCACCTGCCTCGATTTCGAGCCGATTTGCACCCAGGAAAACGGCTCCTGCATTGCCGGCGCCGAGCGCTTCGGCGGTTACGCGACCACCATCAAAAATGTGAATCGTATCGGACGCCAAATTAATCACGCCACCCGTGCCTTCGGCGTAGCCCAAGCTATCATAGACAAATGCCTGCCTATCGATATCTCCCGATTTAGAGCTGATCTCGGACAACCGGACATCGCTACTCCCGCTGACGCTGATCATATCCGCGTTGACATTGATATTGCCACCCGCACCCCTATTCAGGGCGCTGGAGTCGACTTGACCCCCGCTATCCAAAACCAGTGACACAGTATTAATGGATATATTGGCACCCCGACCATCACCAAAGGAATCAGTCGCGATGGCTCCATCTCCGCTGACTACAACCGAATCCAGTGCATTGATATTAATGCCCGCCCCCGAGCCATGCGTGGTTTGCGCGGTGATCTTGCCGCCACTGGCCAGCGATA
>JBLHKV010000347.1:0-3725 GCA_047618115.1 Halieaceae bacterium
TCTCGCCGCTGTATTCTTCTGCTGAGCGTGTGTCCCAAATGGCGAAGCCGGGATCTTCCAGGCGTTTGGTGATGTCTGCAAGGTGGGCGATGGGTGCTTCGTCGATGGTAAACGCGTACTTGGTTGTCTCGCTTGTATAGTCCTTGACGCTGGTAACCAGGCCGGCGGCTTTCCAGGCACGGGTGCCACCGTTCAGGTATGAATAGTTTTTGTGTCCTATCACATCCAGCGTCCACAGTAGGCGTGCGGCCCAGCCGCCACCCTCGTGATCCATGGCTACCACGTGATTATCGGGTTGCAACCCCAGAGACGAAAAAAGCGCGCGAAGGCGGGCGATTTCGGGCAGTTTTCCTACTGTTGGCTTAACGCCACTTTGCAGCAGGGCCGGCTTCAGGTGCGCGGCACCGGGGACATGGCCGCTGGCATATTCCTCTTTCGAGCAGACATCTACCAATAATAGTGGCGCTTTAGCCTGTTGCAGGGCGGTGACCAGTTGCTCGGGTTCCAACAGCAGAGGGAGGGTTTGTTCAGCCATAATTTTTCACTTTTTGTTGCCGACGGTATCGTGTCGGCGTTCTCGAAGGGGGGCGTATTCTAGCCGATCTGCTCAGGGAGATGTCAACGAACTAATGATATGCCGATACGAGTCCATCCGCTGGGTTGATATTTCACCAGACTCCACGGCCGCCATCAGGGCGCAGCCCGGATCGCGCTCGTGCTTGCAGTCGCGAAAGCGGCAGTAACCCAGGTGCGGGAGGAACTCCACGAAACCCTCTGCTACGCTGTCGCGATCCATGTGCCACAAACCGAATTCGCGTATACCGGGAGAATCAATCAGATCTCCCCCGCCTGGAAAGTGGAACAATTTGGCTGTAGTCGTGGTGTGCACGCCCTTGTCTCTGGCTGCGGAGAGCGCGCCGACGGCTTGCTCGACATCGGGGAGCAATACATTTATCAACGAAGATTTACCCACGCCTGATTGACCGACAAAGACGCTGATGCGGTCGGCAAGGGCCTCGCTCAATTCGATCAGGCCGGCGCTGGTTGTAGTGGAGGCCCGGATCAGTTGATAACCCAGCTCGCTGTAAATTTGCAGGCGCTTTTCGAGAGGGCTGTCCCCGTCGCCGGGAAGTAGGTCAATTTTATTGAGTAGTAGTACCGGCTTGATCTTTGTGGCGCTGGCGGCAACCAGGTATCGATCGATGAGCTGGTTATGTGGTTCTGGTTTGGGCGCTATGACGATAACAATTTGATCGATATTGGCCGCCACGGGCTTCACAACGCCGCTGGTGTTGGGGCGAGTCAGCAAAGACCGTCGGTCGAGCCTGGCTTCGACAACACCGGTTGGGCTGCCCGCGCGCCAAGCAACCCGATCCCCGGTTACCAGATTGTCGACATTAGCCCTCAGGTGGCAGCGGTGTACTTCGCCGCTGTCACTCTCGATGTCTACCTGAACGCCATAGTGTGCCATCACCAGACCGTTTCGCTCTGGACCTAATTCGCCGCTTTCCAGGCGCTGCTCATAGTCGGAGTCACGACGCCCGGCGCGGTCAATACGTTCTTGTTGTACTTTATTAACGCGCCACGCCTGCTGGCGCGACAGCTTTCGTTTTGCCATGATTGGCTCAGCTAGGTCTTTGCATCATTATTCGTTGAATCGGCCGACTTTGCTACACTGTATTTCAATAGTTGAATGGGAACCGCCACTATTATGAAAAGTGATTTAAATCTGATCTGGGTTGATATGGAAATGACCGGGCTGGAGCCAGAGACCGATTTTGTAATCGAAATCGCCTCCATCATCACCGACACCGAACTTAATACTTTGGCAGAGGGTCCGGTCATTGCAATCCACCAGCCTGAAACCGCCTTGGCAGCGATGGATGAGTGGAACACTACTCACCACAATGCATCTGGTCTGGTCGACCGGGTCCGCCGCAGTAAAATCGATGAGGCGGAGGCCACGCGTCAAACCCTGGAATTTTTGGTCGAGTGGGTCGACCCGGGGCAGTCGCCGATGTGCGGTAACAGCATTTGCCAGGATAGGCGTTTCATGGCCAAACACCTTCCTGCGCTCGAGACCTTTTTTCACTACCGTAATCTGGACGTCAGCTCCTTCAAGATTTTGATGCAGCGCTGGCGCCCCGATCTTAACGATGGTTTCAAGAAGCAGGCGGTCCACCTGGCGCTGGACGATATTCGGGAGTCCATCGAGGAGCTTCGTTACTACCGGAAGGTGTTTTTAATTGGCTAGATGACCCGTACAGGCTCGCCCGTCCCCTCGGCTTTTTGTCGCTGTTGTTCCAGTGCCCACTGCACGTGCTCCGTCACGAGGGGGGAGGGGTGCTCCAGTTGCGACTCTAGAGCCGAGATTGTGGCCAGGTCGTGAGGCGCGTTGCCCAGCGCCACTGCGATATTGCGTAGCCAGCGTTCGTGACCGATTCGGCGCATGGCCGAACCTTCGGTATTGCGCAGGTAATCGGACTCCGACCAGTTGAACAGCGTTAACAGCTCGACATCGTCAAGGCCGTGCCGCGGCTGGAAGTCGGTTTCGCCGGTGGGTTTTGCGAACTTGTTCCAGGGGCATACCAACTGGCAGTCGTCGCAGCCAAAAATCCTGTTTCCCATCAGCGGGCGCAGTTCAAGCGGGATAGGTTCGACACTTTCTATGGTCAGATATGAAATGCAGCGTCGTGCATCCAGTTCAAAGGGGCCGACGAAGGCATTCGTTGGGCAGATGTCCAGGCAGGCAGTGCAGCTACCGCAATGCAGCTGGTCTGGTTCGGGTTCAATCGGAAGGGGCAGGTCCGTGTAGATTTCTCCCAGGAAAAACCAGGATCCAGCCTTGCTGTTGATCATCATCGTATTTTTACCGATCCAGCCCAATCCAGCCTGTTCCGCCGCTGCCCGTTCCAGCACGGGAGCGCTGTCGACAAAGGCCCGGTACTGACCACCGCCGACGCTGTCTTCAATCTTACCGGCCAGTTTCGCCAATCGTTTCCGCATCAATTTGTGATAGTCACGTCCCAGGCAATACCGGGCGATATAAGCTTTCTCAGGCGTTTCGAGTACAGCGTGAGTTGCGGTGTCGTCTGGCAGGTAATCCATGCGCACAGAAATAATGCGCAGAGTTCCCGGTAACAGCTCGGCGGGGCGACTGCGACGGGTACCGTGTTTTTCCATGTAATGCATTTCGCCGTGGCGGCCGGCTTGTAGCCAACGCTCCAGGTGGCGCTCGTGATCACCCAGGTCGCTGGCACTCACTCCAACTTGCTGAAAACCCAGATCGCTGGCCCAGCTGTCGATTTGATGGCGTAGAGCATGCAGCTGCTCGTCTGATAAATTATGTTTGAGGGTATTTTTTGCTGTGGCGTGGTTCATGCCGCATTATGCCACTCTCGGTCTCTGAATACGGCTTATTCGAGTATAATCTGTGGATCGATACTCAAGGCATCCCGGCATGAATTCACAAACACCCGCAGTCGCGCTATCGGTTCCCACCGGAACTGCGCTGTATTGTGCCCGGGAGGTGCGTGAGCTCGATCGAATTGCCATCGAGGAACACGGTATTCCGGGTATTCGTCTGATGTCGCGGGCTGGTCGGGTCGCGCTGGACGCTCTGTTGAAGCATTGGCCCGACGCGGCTGCTATTAGCGTATTTTGCGGCACTGGAAACAATGGTGGTGATGGCTTTGTACTCGCCTCGCTGGCTCACCAGCGCGGCT
>JBLHKV010000348.1:0-3702 GCA_047618115.1 Halieaceae bacterium
GGGTCAAAATCGGGCGACATATTTTTGTCGGTTCAAAAGCTGCCTGGGAAGTGATTCCCGAGGGAGTAACTGCTTTTGAAGAGGGCGCCCCTGAATTATCATAGCGCTCAAAGCTGTCCATCACTGCCGAGCATGTCAATTTCATCCACTATCTGCTCGTCGTCATAACGGTCGGGATGAAAGTTCCTGGCATATCCGGGCAATGATTTAGCAACTATGTATCGCGCGCACAGATCACCGGCTGCACAGCCAGTCATGGTTCCATAACCCGATAGCCCACCCACCGCGTAGGCTCCGCTCGGTCCCAGGGGGCCTATTATCGGCCAGTTTTCTCGGGTCCTTGTGTAGTAACCGGCAAATTGAACGATTGGCGTCGGAAGGTTATCGATATAGGCGCTGAGGCCTGGAATAAATCGGCTCGCTCCTCTGACGACCAGGTTTGGGAAGTCGTTGTCGACGCCGATGTCCCAAAGGGGTGCTTCGGAAGACCTGTTAAAGGCCCAGCCTAATTTTATTTGATCATTGGATTCGGGCTTTATGTGCAGTCCGGGAGGAAACTCCTCCAGCAGCCATTGGTAATCGGGGTCTCCGGCGATTAGCGCTGCTTCGTTCTCACTCCAGGGAAGTTTCATGGCGTCGGCACATATGGTGAATGGCATGTCCCGAGGAATGACCTGCAACGGGTCTGGCATGATAAATTTGCGTTGAGCGATATTTTCCAACGGCAGGCTCACGCCAATTTGTCTCGCCATATCAGCCATAAATGGACCACTGGCTAATACAATTTGAGAAGCCTCCAGTTGGAAGTCCCCAAGGTCTACTTGGTAGCTGCCGTGCCCGGTGATCCGAATATCGCCAATTTCACTTTCTAGTAATTCTACGCCCGCAGCTCGTGCCTGAGTAAGCAGGAGCGAACCGAGTGCATAGACATCTAGCATGCCCGCGCGATTTATAGAGACTACCTGCTGGGTTTGATCCGATAAGTGCGGCCAAAACGCACGTATTTCCTCACGGCTGGTGCAACTACTGATGCCACTCTTTTGCTCTGAATGCGACTCCGAGAATATTTCCGTATCTAGCTCCGTGCTGACGAATTGATATCCAACAGGCCGCATGTCGAATACATCTCCATGCATTGATTTGAGCTCGTCCATCAGATTTAGGCTGTCGGTTGAAAATTCCCTCATACAGGGCTGCGGCCAAAAATCTCTATAGTTTTCTCCCGACTTGCTGGTGGTGAATGACAGCGGTGGCAGCTTATCGACGAGAATAATATCTTTTTGACCATAGCGGACTGCCAGGTAGTAGGCCGCGGCAACGCCCGCGATACCGGCGCCACAGATTATCGTTTGTACTTTTCGCTGCATCTGAGATGTCTGGATCTGGATCTGATGGCAGACATATTAGCACTCCCTGAGAGTGTCTGTGTCTGTGATAGACTGGCCCATTAACAATAAAAAATCGAAGAGCTTATGAACGAACAGACCGAAAACGTCATATCCGAGCCAGAGGTAGATTGGGCAATTTTCGCTCCGGCGGTAATCGTCGTTTTGCTGGGTTCTATCTCACTGATGGTGAGTACCGACGGCGCTGCGGAACTGGTTGCTGAAGGCCGTAAAATCGTGATGAGTAATTTCCTCTGGGTTTATTTGCTGACTGGGATGGGCGCTCTGATATTTTGTATGTGGCTTGCCTTTGGGCGCTACGCTCACGTGAAGCTCGGCGCGCCGGATGAGCCTCCCGAGTACTCCGATGTACACTGGGTGGCGATGATGTTCACCGCTGCAATTGGCGCCAGCGTCATAGCATGGGGTTTTGCCGAGCCAATCTATTATTTACAGACCCCACCGATGGGAATTGAGGTTGGTTCGAGTAAGTCATTCGAGTGGGCCCATATGTACCCACTGATGCACTGGGGCATTATCGGCTGGGCAATATACGCACTCCCCGCCGTGCCTATAGCGTACATGCTTTACGTCAAGCGGGACCCCTATCTTCGCATTAGCAGCGCGTGTGATGGTGCATTACCCCGTAGAGGTCGCGCGCAATTGAAAATAGTGATCGACATCGTTATTGTGCTGGGAATAGTCGGCGGTGTGACCACGGCACTTGGTCTTGGCGTACCACTGATGTCGGCTATGCTCGCGACTTTATTTGAGGTGCCGGACAGCCTGTTGATAAAGCTGGTGGTGTTGGGCCTGTGGACCCTGCTATTTGGTGCCAGCGTTTATCGCGGATTGAAGGCAGGTATTAAAATTCTTGCCGACATCAATATTGCCCTTGGCATTCTGGCTATTGGTTTTGTGCTGGTTGCCGGTCCGGGCATCTTCATAATGGATATTACGGTTAACAGCCTTGGTTTGATGGTTGATAATTTCTTTAGCATGGCCACCTGGACTGATCCCATAGAAAACGGTAGTTTCCCAGAGGACTGGACCGGTTTCTACTGGGCCTGGTGGATAGCTTATACCGGCATGGTAGGGCTGTTTTTTGGGCGTATCTCACGCGGTCGTACCATTCGCCAACTAGTGCTTGGGGTTATCGGTTGGGGTTGTCTCGGGACCTGGTTATTCCTGGCTGTGATGGGCGGCTATTCCCTCTACCTTGAGTCCAATGGAATAATGGATGTGCAGGGTATTCTCACTACTCAAGGCATGTCATTTCTCAATGCGCTGGTTATTCAGAGCTTGCCACTGGGTAAGATCACCTTATTTTTATTTGCCGTGTTATCGCTCATTTTCTACGCGACAACTATCGATTCATCGGCCTATGTGTTGGCGAGTGTGTGCGCGAAAAATTTGCGTAACGACCAGGAACCAAAACGCTGGAATCGGCTTGCGTGGGCTTTTACGCTGGCTATTATAGGCGCCGGTGTACTTCAATCCGGAAAGCTGGATACCGTGCTATCCATTACAGTTCTCAGCTCTGTGCCGCTGATTCCGGTGATGGTCTTGCTGAGCGTATCATTGGTGCGCTGGTTGAATCAGGATTTTGGCGAGTTGGTGAAACCTAAGGAATTGGCGTTGGCTGTAGAAGAAGTAAATTCAAACGAATAAAGCCGCGTTGTGGTTCAACGCGGCTCAAGTTTTGCGGGTAAGGAGGAGGGCGAGGCTTATTTCGCCATGAAGTCTTTGATCAAGCTGGCGATCAAATCTCCGTCCTCTTCCAGGGCGAAGTGTCCCGTATCGAGGATGTGAAATTCCAGATTTTTCAGATCACGTTGGTAGGGATAGGCGCCTTCAGCTGGGAAAATGTAGTCCCCCTTTCCCCACACCAATAGAGTTTTTGGTTGATGCTCTCGGAAATAGGCCTGCCAGGCGGGATACTGGGCTGGATTAGTTCCGTAGGAGTAGAACAGTTCCAATTGAATCTCTTTGTTCCCCGGGCGGTCGAGCTTTGCCTGGTCCACTGTCCAGTTATCGGGGCTGATCGTCTCTGGATTTCGAGTTCCATTGGTGTACTGCCACTTGGTTGCATCAATCGTTAAAAGAGCGTCGGCGAGGGCTGTTTGGTTGGCGACACTCTTGTCCTTCCAATAGGCTTTGATCGGGTTCCAGAAATCCCGCAGTCCCTCGTCGTAGGCGTTGCCGTTTTGGATGATCAGTCCCTCAATGCGCTCGGGATTATTCGCGGCAATTCTAAACCCAACTGGTGCGCCGTAGTCCATTAGATACAGGCTGTATTTGCTGGCGCCGACTGTCG
>JBLHKV010000349.1:0-3676 GCA_047618115.1 Halieaceae bacterium
TTGCCAAATCTGGCCAGTGAGAGCGCTGCCGGCGTATTGATGCTGTATTTGTGGTTGTTGGGCGGCCTGATGGGTATTTGGTCGCGGACGGGTGCTGCACAGGCCTTCGCCGAATTTATGACCGAGCACTTCGTGCGAGGTCCAAGGTCGGCCATGGTCGTGGCGTGGATGTTGGGGGTGGTGTTTTTTCAGGGTGGCTCGGTAAGTACAGTGCTGGTGGGCACCACCGTTAGACCACTGGCTGACGCCAACAATATCAGTCACGAGGAAATGGCCTATATTGTCGATTCCACGGCGTCCCCCATCGCCTCAGTGATCGCCTTTAACGCGTGGCCGGGTTATATCCAGGCACTCATATTTGTGCCCGGCGTCAGTTTTCTGGCGACGGAGTCCGACCGTATCAGCTTTTTCTTCCAGAGCGTGCCCTTCAGTTTCTATGGGATTATGGCGGTACTGGGTACCTTATTGCTAAGTCTTGGTGTGACCACCTTCGCCGGTGCGGGTATCCGTAAGGCTCGCGCCAGAGCCCGCGAAACCGGGGAGTTGGACGCGCCGGGCGCATCGCCGCTTAGTGCAAAAGAGCTGCAGGTCA
The DNA here is from genome assembly GCA_047618115.1 of Halieaceae bacterium. Classification (GTDB taxonomy): domain Bacteria; phylum Pseudomonadota; class Gammaproteobacteria; order Pseudomonadales; family Halieaceae; genus CALJGI01. The sequence goes on from JBLHKV010000349.1 coordinate 593, forward strand.
GTAATGTACCAGCGGGTTATCAACCCCACGTGCTGGAGTTCTTTGTGCCGCTGTTTTTGCTGATTGGCATTGCGGTCGGGACTTTTGTCATCCGCGGCGCTCCGCAAATCAACTGGGCGTTCGGCACTGCGCTTCTGGTATCCATCGTTGTGGCCCTGCTGAAAGGCATGAGCCTTGGAAATGTGATCGAGGGGTTTGGCGACGGGCTAAAAGGTGTAGTGGTGGCATCGGTTATCCTGATGCTGGCAATCACAGTAGGTGCGATCAGCAAGGAGGCTGGAGGTGGTCTCTTTCTGGTAGAGCTACTCGGTGAGAGCATTCCCTTTTGGATACTGCCAGTGTGTCTGCAGGTGCTGACTATGGTAATCGCGTTTTCCACGGGCACCAGTTGGGGCACCTATGCCATCGCATTTCCCCTTGCCATGCCGCTGGCCTGGACGATTGCCGGACACCAGGGGCTGGAAAATCCGGAGCTGTTTATGTCGCTGTGTTTTGCCGCCGTATTGAACGGAAGCGTCTACGGTGATCAGTGTTCGCCGATCTCGGATACCACCATTTTGAGCTCGATGACCACCGGTTGTGACCTGATGGATCACGTTAAGACGCAGATCGTTCCCGCGTCGATAGCGGCTGCGGCTGCAGCGGTGATGTGGACAGCTACGGCCTTGTTATTTGCTTAGGCTGGGCTATTTGCTAAATTCTGGCGATAGGGACCATCTAATTGGAGCGGCTTTAGGTGGAATACCGTAAAAGTAGTGATTTTTTCGAATAAATCCTGCTTAATTATGCTGAATATCGGCTCAAAAGAAGAATAAATTCGGAACTATCTTAGTAAACTGCTCATCTAGATGGTGATCCGCTCGGCGACCACCTGCCCCTTCTTTTTGGAAATAGACACATGGCTGAACCTGTCGCACCACTCGCCGTTCCCGTGACGCCAGCGCCTTCATCTGTGCCGACAGAGAGTCGCGTATCGCTGTTGATCGAAATATCCGACCAGCCCGGTGCGCTGCACGATATGCTGAGGTTTTTTTGGAAACATGAGGTCAACTTAACGCATATTGAGTCGCGCCCGGTACAAAACGGTCGCTTTGACTTCTATGTTGATTGTGCCGCGAGTCGGGAGGATCCCGCGGTTAGGACATTGCTGGCTGACTTGGAGCTAAACACTGACAAGCTTCTAATCCTGGACGACAAGGAAGTACCCTGGTTTCCGCGCCATGCCAGCGAGCTGGATGTGGTCGCCAACCGCACTCTGGATGCAGGTACCGATCTTGAGTCCGATCATCCTGGCTTCCTCGACGAAGAGTATCGCGCACGACGCGGTAGCATAGACGCCATGGCCCGTGCGTACGTACATGGTGACGTCTTACCCGCTGTCGCTTACTCCTGTGAAGAAGTAGAAACCTGGGGCGTGGTTTATCGTCGGCTGCGAGCAATTCATGAGGAATACGCCTGCGCCGAATTTGAACGCATCCTCTCGGAGCTGGAAAGACGGGGTCTCTACTCGTCGGAATCGATTCCGCAGGCAGCCGACGTCAGTGATTTCCTGCAGCGCCGAACCGGCTTCAGGTTGAGACCGGTGGCTGGCTTGTTGGGGTCCCGGGACTTTCTCAGTGGGCTGGCGTTCAGAGTGTTTTTTTCGACGCAGTATATTCGCCACCATTCGAAGCCCTTATACACACCGGAACCCGATATCTGCCACGAGCTTATCGGCCATGCACCCATGTTTGCAGATCCTGCCTTCGCCGAGTTTTCCCAGGAAATTGGCCTTGCCAGCCTTGGCGCCAGTGATGAAGAAGTTGTGCGCTTGGCCCGCTGCTACTGGCATGCAGTGGAGTTTGGCCTATTGCGCGAAGGGGGAGAGCTGCGTGCCTACGGAGCGGGCTTGCTGTCCAGTTTTGGCGAACTCGAGTACGCCTGCGCGGAATATAGACCCGCGGGTGATACCGAGAAACGGCCGGAACTGCTGAACTGGTCGCCGCAGCTGGCAGCTGCTCAGGATTTCCCTATTACCGAGTATCAGCCCAGGTATTTTGTAGCGGAGTCGCTGCAATCGGCGCGCGAATCGATGCAGGCGTACTGCCGGAATCTTCCGCGACCTTTTTATGCGCGCTACCAGGAAGCTACCGACTCGGTTTGGGTAGACCGTGCAGTACGGGCGATCCAGCCGGACCTGAAGTGATGGGAGCGATTGCTGCAGCTGGCTGAATTATTTGATTTTGGAGGCGAGGATGAATTCCTCCAGCTTTTTATCGATGCCAAACACATGGCGAGTTAGCCACTCTGTCAAAAAAGTTGAAATGATCTGCATGAATATCTCGTCATGGGATTCATGGTTCTCCATCATCTGCTCCATTTCCCGACGAAACTGGTCGTGAGCGTAGACGTGAGCCTCGCGATGCGGGTAGTTCATCAACGTCATATACTGCTCTTCGATGGCGAAGTGGTTCTCTGTATAAAATTGTAACTTACTCAGTATTTCGCCACCGGCTTGCGCGTGCCCGACGAGGTCCAGGATTTCGAAGAGAACCTGATGCTGGGTGTCCTGCCATATGATCTCGCTAGTTTTTCTCATCCTCCCAAGCCTCTACTTTCCAGACTGACATTGCCACGATCTGGATCAATTTTGGGGCAGGAATTGTTCAATGTGATCACTGCTACTATTTAAGCAGCATATATGCCAATATAAATGTCGTTTTTTATTTGGCCCTTCAGGAGTGTAGATGGATATCCAATTTTCAGACCAGGATCTGGCTTTCAAAAAAGAGGTCCAGACGTTTTTGGCAGAGGCGTGGACCGAAGATCTAGAGACGAGCATGGCCGATGCGGGGAGCGGCAAACAAGCCCGCATAGAGTGGCAGCAGCGCTTGTTCCGGCGCGGATGGGTGGCGCCCGGATGGCCTGTGGAGCACGGCGGCACGGACTGGTCCCCGACACAATCTTATATCTGGGAGACGGAACGAGCGCGAGTTGGCGCACCGGACGTAAGCCCCTTTGGTTTGAAAATGGTCGGACCTGTTATTTACGCCTTTGGTTCCGATGAGCAAAAGCAGCGATTTTTACCGCGGATTCTCAACAGCG
>JBLHKV010000350.1:0-3661 GCA_047618115.1 Halieaceae bacterium
GAATTAAATTGACAGTTTACTTAATTCAAGGCCGCATAGAGATAATGCGGTATCGGGGTCAGGTCTTTGATTTTTAGTTACTAGTCATTCTCGTATTAAAACTCAAAGACCTGACCCCGCGATGTTCGCGATGTTTGTGTGACCCCGCGATGTTTGTGACCCCGCGATGTTTGTTCAACAAGAGGCCTCACCAGGCGCTGGCGGCCTCAAACCAAATGGAGCCTTGAAGTTGGCTCTCCATGCATCAAATGACCGAGCCTTCCCTCTGGATGGCAATCCATGCTTCGATCTGCTTTCCGACTTTGATCGGCAGCACTCTCCAGAACATGATGAAGGGAGTGCCGTCTTTTTTATAATTGATGGCTTTGCCTTCGAATTTGGTGCCCGATTTCAACGCCACGGCAAGCCGCTTGATAATTTTTTTATCGGTACCCACGCCTTGAAGAATCCGGGGTGATTTGCCGATGACCTCGGCCGTGTCATAGCCAGTGAGTTTCTTGAAGGCTCTATTTGCGTAAATGACTTTCCCCGCAGCCGTCGCGTCAGTAATCAGGATTGAGTCGAAGCTATTCTCCGCGAGCACCTTCAACAGTGCCAGGTTGGTTTCAGTTTTCTCAAGAGCAGTACCTATTGTGTAAGCCATTTTTCTTTCCAGTATTTGTAAGTCGACTCTATATACGTGGTAGGAGCGTGTTTAGGTCACCGTTAAGCCAAAGTACCGTCTTAGCCGTGATGCGATTGCTTTCCTGCGGCATATCCTCGCACTCCAGCCACATACCGACCATGGCCAGCGAGGCGAAAGGGATCAAAGAAATTAATTTTCATCCCCACATCCCAATGTATTTTTAGCCAGGATTTTCTCCGGATCATACAACGGCATCAGCCCGGAACCGACCTTAACCTCTACAATGCCAGCACTTCGCCGACGGGGTTCTCCAACGGCCAGACCGCTTCGGTTAGCCACATTCCCACATAGTCGCCCTCCTGCTGCAATCCGAGCGGAAAAGCGAAGTAGTGTGTTTCGTTATTCTCGCCGACGATCTGCACCAGGCAGAGGGCTTTGTCTCCCTCGAGAATAACTTTGCTGAGCGTGCTATCGCGATGGTTGATCATTTTACCGAATACCGGCCCCTTCACCAGCGTGACAAAACGCTCCAGGGGGCCGGTAGCTACCTTGTTGGCGGGTGAGGCGAAGTTGAATGTGGTTTTTATACCCGCATCGGGGAACGGGTAGTCGTTTTTGGCGAGTGCGTCGACGGTGATTTGAACCACTTCACCCGGCTGCAGTTCGGAGCTGGGTTGCGCCAGACCCGGAGCATCTGCCGGCGGCTCTACTGCCCCGTATATGGGCTTTACGGAAACCAGTAACACTAGAACCAGCACACTGCTCAACACGGGCCTGCCGAAAATCCTCATAAGTTTTATCACCTTTTTAAATCAGTTTTTTACAATTTTCACGAACTAATAATATTGTTATGCCCGCGCCGTGGTGTCAGTTACGCAACCGTCAGCCGGGCAGTCAGACGCCACGAAAATAAAGGTCAAATGTAGGGCCTGACCCTGTATTAATAACCTCATAGCCGCCTGCCCTTCGGTCTCGGATAATCAATAGCCCCGGGAGTGTTAGCGGCTCGGGTGTTTGTTCGGTTCCTGTTTTTCATGCTGGCGTTTCGGTTCACCATTTTTAAACTCGAGAATCGTCAGGACCAGCCCGATCGACATTATAACGAAGACCACAATAGCGATAAGGAGGAGATTTTCCTGAATCATTGCTTTTCTCCTTGTGCAGACAGCGCAGCGAGCTTGAAGTAAATGCCAAAAGCGAGGATCGACGGGACCCAGATGGCGGTGAAAAGAGCCTGTGTCTCAAAACCGTTGAAATAGGAAAAGCCCGAAACGGCAAACGAGACCGCCACGGCTAATAAAATGAAAAAATCTGAACGCTTGAACATACATTTAACTCCTTTAGGTAATAATTGAGGTGGGTTCCCCGGAATACCGTTCGGCCCACACTTTTGAATCTTAAAAATCTTCGTACCCGATGGCAGCCAACATAAGGCCAGCGATCACAATACTTGTCGGGAGATTTAAACCATCAATGCCAAATACGTCTACGATCGACGGTATCGAAGGTATCAAGCCTAGAGCCACCCAGATGAAAAACGGCAGTGCCATGGCAATTCCCAGCACCCTCAATACTTTCTTGATGCCCTCCAACAAGGGGCTTCGGTTGTTCAATTTTCGTTTGACCCCAAATTAGACTTAGGTTAATTGCTACACATCGAATATACGCAGCATTCAGGTAAACGGATTCCTGATGAATTTATTTACATGCCCAATGCTTACCCTCCGCGGCTTCATTTCAACAACCCGTTGTGTGTGTCCCCGTGGAATCATTACAAACAAGTGACCGTCATAGATCTGAACTCCGGCCTTGAACGTATAAAGAAAAATCAATGGACAAGTTTCCATCACTTCAGGGTTACCAATGAATCGAGACCAAACTTCCCACTCGCAGGCAATACTGCCGCGCTCTCTGCTGGCACTTGTACTCATCCTTTTACAATCCGGGTGCAGCCTCGTTGGCATCCGTGGCACCGCTGAGCCTGACTATTCTGTCGTACACAAAGACGAGCTATTCGAGGTCCGCGAGTACGAGGCGTTGGTAGTAGCCGAAACCCTGGTCGACACGGGTTTTAACGAGGCCGGTAATATCGCTTTCAGACGCCTCTTTGGCTATATATCGGGGGACAACGAAGCAGCCTCTGAGATAGCCATGACTGCACCCGTAATGGCACTTGATGAAAACAACGACGGAGGTGAGAAAATATCGATGACTGCTCCGGTTACTGGTCAGGAAACAGCTCTGGGTTGGCGATTCGCATTTGTTCTGCCTTCGAGCTACACGCTTGCAAATGCACCAATGCCCGACAATCCTGAAGTCAGGTTGGAAAAGGTCCCCGCTCGAAAGGTTGCGGTAGTGCGGTACTCCGGCTCCTGGAACGAGGAGAGCTACGATGAGAATCTAAAACTTTTGCAACAATGGATGCTGCAAAATCAGCTGAAGGCAAACTCTCCGCCACGTGTCGCCGGCTACGATCCTCCCTGGACATTGCCTTTCCTGCGTCGTAACGAGGTGATGATCGACATACAGTCCTGATACGCTGCTGGTAGATCGCTGCGGACCGCGCACTCATCAGTGCGCTGTCGCTGTTAAACTAGCCGCCTAAGAAAAGTTCAGGTTCCAAATTGCCTCAACAGCAGGTCGGTTCTTTACCGCATCACACAGCTTGCCGAGATTTGGATGTCTCTCGACGAGAGTGTCAGGTTGAGGATGCCATTGCGCAATCATTAGTAGACAGATATCAACTACCGAGTAACGCCGTCCAAGCAGGTAAGGCCCATCACCAATGGCTTCAGCCACCATTTCCCAATATTGATCGAGATCATGGCGCTCTTTCGCACGAATGCCTTCATAGTCCGACTGGTTCGCCGAGTAGTGATGAGCATCCGCGATACGGCATCCCGTCTCATAAAGATTAACCGCACCGAACATCAGCCATCGATAGGCGATGGCACGATCGGTCTGCCCGACGTCAGGCATGATACCTGATTCAGGATGACAGTCGGCGATGTGCATCATCATGGCCACAGACTCAGT
>JBLHKV010000351.1:0-3622 GCA_047618115.1 Halieaceae bacterium
TGGTCATTCGCCGTCACTGCGTACTAAGACCCGGGGTAGAAGGGTTGTCGTCCCGCATTCGGGTAAAAAGCATCGTCGGTCGGTTTTTGGAGCACTCCCGAATCTATATGTTTGCAAACGGGGAAGTTTTAACAGCGGAGGGGGCAGATGTATTTTTCGGTTCTGCAGATTTGATGGCACGAAATCTGGATGAGCGTGTTGAATTGGTCGTTCCAGTGGAAAACCTTGAGATTAAAAGGCAATTAGTTGATGGCATTATGCACGCTAATATTAAGGACACGGCACAATCCTGGCTTCTCAATGGTGATAATCAATATCATCGCGTGAATTCAACTGAAAATTTTTGTGCTCAGTCTCATTTTATGGAGCAGGAGTATCCAGCCACTCTGGGGCCATTTGAAGATTGGGGGCAAGGGACACGGTAATGACAATTATTCCAGTCAGATGTTGCAGTGCATTGTTGCTCGCAATACTGTTGTCGGCGGGGGTTCGTGCAGACGCGCTTTTTGAGTCGCATGACGCCATCGACCTAACCATGCAAGCGAGCTTTGGACAGATACGACGCGAACGTGATAAGTCGAAGTCATATCCCGGCACATTGAAAGCAGGTGGGCAGAGCTTCGTAGTTGAAGTAGGCGTTCGAGGGAATAATCGCCTGAAAAGGCTCAATTGTAGTCACCCACCGTTATCGATCCGGTTTGATGAAAAGGAAATAGAGGACACGATATTCGATCATCAGAAAAGCCTCAAGTTGGTAGTGCAGTGCAAAAAGTATGGTTCTTACAGAGATCTACTACGTAAGGAGTATCTGGTATATCGTCTGTTTAACCTGGCGACAGACCTCTCATATAGGGTGCGGTGGCTGGACCTCAACTACCTCGACGAGGATGGCGAGAAGAGAACAGAGCCGGCCTTTTTTATTGAGAGAAAGTCGAGGGTTGCCAAACGTGCAGGCTTAGAAAAGACAGATATTTCGCGCATAAAATATACTCAGCTCGAATCCAAGAGCGCAGCGATGGTCGCGCTGTTTCAATACATAGTAGCCAATACTGACTACTCAGTGGTGGTTGCGACCGAGGGTGAATGTTGTCACAACGCAAAAATATTGCTGGCGGACGGCGGGGAATATACACCCATTATCTACGACTTTGATTCAAGCGGGTTAGTTGATGCCGAGTACGCAAAGCCCAATGTGTCGATTCGGCAAAAAAAGGTTACGGATAGAGTTTTCAGAGGCTATTGTCGACATCTACCCGAACTGCAGGTAGCACGGGAACAGCTACTCTCTTTGGAACCTACTATGATGACGCTGATGCAGGAAGACAAGGTGCTGTCCTCCAAGGCTGTTAAGAAAGCCACCACCTTTCTGAGGAAGTCCTTCAGTATCCTTCGAGAGGATGAACACTACGAAAAATACATCGTCGGTAAGTGCCGCGGAGAGCCCTGACTATAATTTTTCGCGCTTTTCCTTCAAGGCGTGAAGGCCCTTGTAGTACGTCAAACGAGATTTCCCCTTTTTGTTGTCGTCGACTATCACGAGACCTCCATCGGAGAGGACGGCAATGCCCTCAGGCTTGGTATGCCGCTTTTTTGGGAGCGCGTAGACTCTTGTAGTAGTCAATTCTCTATCGATAACGATGAGTCGGTGCCCAGATAGTATGTAGTAGTGTTCCCGGTCGATGTCGATTGCTGTTGGCTGGACTTTCTTCAAGCCCTCCAGGTCTGCGGTGGGGATTTCTATAATTATTTGGGTAGTGCGCTCGGCTAGCGAGTAGGCGAATACCAGCAGTTTTTCCTTATGTTCTGCTACGTAAGCGGTTTTACATGGCAGTAAAAGTAACCCTTCAAGATAGACGAGGCCCTCCATTTCACAGGTTTTCCCCAGTCCAGTATCGATGATTTGCGGTTCTATATGCTGATCATTTTTTACCAGTGACAGATTTTGCGCCCGGTACAGCAAGCCCATGCTGGTACTCAGGTACACGTCGCCATTGGCGATAGCAATACCTTCAAAATCCGACCTGATGGTGGGGCTGCCCAAGGAGGCGACCAGCCTGGTCACCATGGTGTCTACATCAACGCTGTAGATCAGCCCCTCTTCATCATTGTGGATCAATAATTCCCGGTCCTGGATCAGCGCCAGACCGGAGGCCTCACTCAAGTATTTTGGTAATTTCCATTGCTGGCCAGCAAACTTGTCATCGGCCTCAGCATAGTCTCCGAAGAGATAGATGATCGCTGCGAAACCAAGCAGGATAGAAGTGAGAATTGGTAGTACCAACAGTCGTTTGGAAAGAGGCATTTACCTGTCCGGAACTTATTCTGTTTGCTGCGGGGGCTTGTCGGTAGAACGGTCGTCATCCGAGCCGGTGTTCATCCAGGTTTTGGAATACCACCTTTTCGCTGAAGCCTCCTCTCCGTAATCTAGCTCCCAGAAAATTAACACGAAATAGTTGAAGAAGGCGGTGAGGACAATCGCAATTTCCATGGCCTCGATACCGGCGGCCAGTCCGACCGCGATGGCTATGAAGATGTAGCTGGCATCCAGAGTGTCATCCAGAGTCAGTCTGAAACGCACCCCGGCAACAATTCCGGCGAGGCTGAAGGCGAGAGCCAGGCTGTTCTGAACAATCAGGACGATAGCAGCGACCACTACCGGTAGCAGTAGCAGCGTGAGTAGAAAAGCCTGATCGCGGCCCTTGCGCCGCCGCGCTCCCATATATATCCAAGCGACGGGCTCCATAACCATGATAACGCCGATAAGCGATAACGCCAGTCGAATCGCCTTCTCGGTAGGCTCCCACGATAGAGTTCGGAGCTCTCCTGTCATAAATTCGTCCATGCCAGAAGCCGTAATCTCATTGCCGCCAAAGGGCAAATAGGGGCCAATCGCCGGAAAGAGATGTACCAGGCCATAGATAACGGAAACCGTAATGGCATAGTAGGCGGTTATTTGAAGAAGTGGTTTTGTCGATTTCATTGTGGTGAATTACCCAAAAGTGTTAGTGCTGGCATGGATGAGGATACCGACACAGAATATATGCCAGCCTGTCCGTCTGAAAAAGTTGCGGCTACAACTTGATAAGTACCGGGCTTAAGCTGCACCAATACCGTCGAATTTGAGCCATTATCGCTGTTATCGTCGTTGACAGCGACGATGCTGTCCTCGCTATCGATCAGGATTAGATACGTATCGATGCTGGCCGACTCCAGGTCGACTTTGACCACGGCTCCACTTGCGATACTGGCACCGCCGTCGCTGGATAAAATCGTTAGCTCGTGTCTGGGGTTGAGAAGTTCGCTCCCATTGAATATTCCAAAGCTGCTGAACCAGTTGTTAACCAGGATGTCCGTGAGAAGAATGGGACGCATCGCGTAGCTAGCCGAAGACTCACCTGCGGAATTCGACACGTCGATTTCGAATTGCGCGAGGAAGTCGCTATTTAGATTTTGAACCGCCAGGACATAGGTGTCAGTGTTCAGCGTCAGCTCGTGTGACTGCTCCACATTCGATGGTAGGGAAATATCGAGAAGCGTTTGACGCTGTGTGTTATTTCCTGGGGTAAGTTCGGTTGCGGTTTCGCCTGTAACTATTTGTACTCTAGAGTCGGTACTACTTTGC
>JBLHKV010000352.1:0-3573 GCA_047618115.1 Halieaceae bacterium
GACCTTTCTAAAAAGATGCAGTTTGTTGGCACCCTGCTGCTTGTTTTAGGGGTGTTGAGTCTGCTTGGTGGATTTGCTTCGATGTTTTCGGATGCCGCTTCAGGCGTATCCACGCTAGTGTCGGGAGCAGTTTATCTGGCTATCGGTCTCTGGACCCGTAAGGCAGCCGCATCATTTAGCGAAATTGTCGATACCGAGGGTAGCGACGTTGACCACCTCATGGGTGCGCTCGGTCAGTTGCTCAAACTCTACCGACTCCAGTATTGGATGATAATGATAATCCTCGTGGTAGCGGTTCTGGCTTTTGTGGTGAGTATTTTCGCAGAATTTTCCTAGGGCTAAACAAACTGGTTCAGAAGTCGTATCGCAATTCAACGCCGGCGGTTCGTTGTGCATACTTCGGTACCATTTGGACATAGGCATTGGGCATCACAATCTCTTCGTTTGCATAGATGATGCTGGCATAGTCTTCGTCAAACAGGTTCTTGACGAAGGCCGTAAAACGGTAGTCTCCCTCCCGGCCTGCCAGAGTCAGGCTGGCATCGACTACAGTAAAGGCATCCTCGACGTTGTAAAGGTCCTGAGAAATGCCGTAGTGCACATCGTCCTGGGCACGGATACTGGCGCCGAGTATCACATTGAAGGGGACCTGCTCGGGCTGCCAAGTGTAGCTGGTGCTCAGGTTCAATTTCCACTGCGGGGTAGTGGGCAGTCGCCCTCCCGAAAGATCTAGAAAACTATCCGGACATTCACCGCGATAGATTTGGCCGGAAGTACAAGGGCCGCCGGGGAAATCGTCAATGGTGGCATCCGTCCACGCCAGGCCGCCAGACAGGTTCCAGTTGTCAGTGGGTCGACTAATGATTTCCAGTTCAATCCCCTGAGTTGAAATTTCACCCGCATTGACCAAAATAAATGTGCCTGGTAGTCGGTCGGCCTCATTGGTGTCGACGTAGGAATCGGCCTGGAAGTTTTGGTACTCGGCATAGAACGCGGCGACATTCACTATTAGCCGGCCATCCAGCCAACTGGATTTGAGGCCCAATTCATAGGCGTCGCTAGTTTCAGCTTCTACTGCTTGTTCATTCTGAAGGCTGGCAAAGTCCAGCGCCGGACCCTTGTAACCCTTTACATAACTCGCGTAGAGCATGGCTCGATCTGTCGCATTCCACTGTAGTGCAAGTTTGGGTGAGAAGTTACTTTCATCCAGTTTATCGCTAACTATCGCTTCGGTAGGAAATACGATCGCGTGTGTTCCCAGCTGTTCTTCGTAGAAATCCACCTTGTCTCGCGTGTAGCGACCACCCAGAGTCAGCTCCCAGCTGTCAGCCAAGCTAAAGCTGACTTCGCCAAACAGCGCATAGTTTTCACTGCTGAACGCAGAGCGGGCTGTTTGCGTCCCGGCCGGAATGAATGGCGCGCCCAGCGCTGTTGAAATAGCTCGTGTACCATTAATTTGATGGTCGAAATAGAAAGCGCCAAGCACCAACGAACCCCAATCGGCAGGCTCCGAACTCAAGCGCACTTCCTGGGAAAATTGCTCCAGATCCGAATAGGGTAAAATCGGAAAACCTAAAGACAGCGGATTAGTCGGGCGTCGGTCAAAATCGACGACAGACTCATTCTGCCACTCACGCCAGGCGGTGATTGAGGTGAGCTGGTAGTCAGACAAGTTCCAATTGACGGTCAGAGAGTGACCGGAAGCAGAGGTATCGCTAAGGGTATCCTGGTCATTGTTAACATCCTGAGTGCCTTTGCCGGGCACCACGGGGAATTGTTCCAGTAGGAGTGATTCCTGTAACGGTGACTCCATGATTGAGCGCAGAGAGAGTGCTGTGCAGTTACACTCGCTGTCGCTAACATCGCTGGACCAGAGCAGTTCCATGTCTTCGTTTACCAGCCATAGCAACTTGCCACGCAGCGCCCAACTCTCACTATTGTTGATGACCTCTCCGTCGAATACATTCTTGGCCCAGCCTCCGTCGTCCACCATGTTACCGGTCAGACGAAAGGTGAGCTGGTCGGAGATGGGCCCACTGATGGTGCCATTAAGGCGGTATTCATCTTGTTCGATAGCTGTCAGGGCAACGGTGCCTGTTAATTCCTCTGTCGGGTCCTTGGTAATCATGTGGACCACACCACCAGAGGCATTCTTTCCGTAAAGAGTGCCCTGGGGGCCGCGCAAAATTTCCACGCGCTGAATATCGATCAGGTCGATGAATGACATACCGGAACGCGCCATCACTACGCCATCGAGCATAGTTGAAACGCTGGGTTCAACACCGACGACAAAGGTGCGGGTTCCGATTCCACGTATATTAAAAGAAGATGTGCCAGGGCCAGAGCTGGCCTGCAGATTAAGAGTGGGTAGCGCGTTGCTGAGTTCGACGGCGTTTTGCAGATGTGCTTCCGCTAAAGCCTTGCCAGATAATAACGAGACGCTTAGTGCGACGTCCTGCAGGTTCTGTTCCCGTTTGCGTGCGGTGACAATGAGTTCCTCTAGTACAAAAGCGCCTTCCGAATTTGTCTGGGGTTGCGCGAACAGGAGAGACGGTGTCAACAGTATCAATCCCAGGCATGTGCAGCTGAGGTAGTGTTTTTCGCTCATAGTACTGTTAAGCATAGTCTATTCCGCTGACACGCCCACTGCTTGTTCATGTGGAGGTGCAGTCGTGGCATGGGTGCCCGCTACTCTTGCCAATGCCATAGTTTTACAAGGCATTTCCCCTACTGCCCAACGGACAATTCTACTCTTTAATTTTTCATTGGGTCTGAACAGAAACCGCTCGGCAAATTCCGAATGGGCTGTTCCAGTCATTTTGCGTGCCCAATTAGGCATCATCGCCATGGCGCCATGTAAACCCAGCCACGACTCAAACCGCTGCCGTCTCGTGGTTTCAAAATCGCCGCTGGTACCCAACAAAAAATCTACGAATTGCCGTGTCTGATCGTTGTAGGCCATTAACGGGCGCATGCGCTCCACGTAGTCCTCCAGCTCCGAGACCGTTTCGGGAACCCCCTCGGCACCTCCCATACGGCCAATAAGCGCTTGCTCCTTGAGGTACTGATTCTTCTCGGCGCGACTTAAAGGGCGTTTGTAGCGGTCGAACGCCATCATAATTCCCCAGGGGATACAGGTATGGACCCAGGCGAGCAGTTCCGGGTCCATCGCGCGATACTCAACGCCATCAGCTCGGGTGCCGTTAACGTAACCGTGAACCCGCTTTACCTGTTCGATGACACCGGTGGCGGCCTGGGTATTGCCAAACGTCGAACGCAAGACATAGCCCAGGGTGTTGCGGGAACGTGTGAAAGGATCAGTTCGATAAGAGGATTGAGTGAAGACGCCGTGCATCACGGAGGGGTGTAGTACCTCCATCAAAATAGCCGCCACGCCGGCACCGCTGACGCTGGCAAGATCGCCATTAATTTCCCATGAAAGACTGTCGGGGCCACCTGTCAGCCCAAGGTCCCCCGCCGATCCGCCATAGATCGATGCTTCATCGTGCCGTCCGCCCATGACTTCAATTTGAGCCACGATGTCAGCTTTGATCGCTTGCATCTTTACTACCC
>JBLHKV010000353.1:0-3572 GCA_047618115.1 Halieaceae bacterium
GCGACGGCGGTGTTGTTCTATGAGCTGTATCACCTCACCGGTATCGGCCCGATATACTGGGGTTATTCAGTCTTCAAGGCGGGCGGCTACTACTTTGGCATTTGGGAGTACCAGTTAATTAGCTGTGTTTTGGTGTCCGCTTTAATTATTGGAATACCGGCAATCGTATCGAGGGTCAGGCAACCATGAACAGGCGAGAATTTATGCAGTGCGCAGCCATTTTGGTTAGTGGCACCACGGCCAGTCAGTTGGGTATAGCGCTTACCGAGGAGCAGCAGATCTATCTGGCAGCTGCTCCTAACTTCAACACGCAGGACGTAAATTTCCTGACCGAGCCGCAGCGCAGGATTGTTGCAGCAATGGTGGACGTGATCATTCCCCGTACCGATACACCGGGGGCGATTGATGCCGGCGTACCACTGTTTGTTGAATTGATGGCCGCCAATTGGTTCAACGAAGAGGAGAGCGCAATTTTTCAAGCCGGTCTAAGCGATATTGAAACACGTATTTCCCTCGAATATAGCGCACCCTTTGATCAACTGTCCGCGCAGCAGCAGTTGGATATTATGGAGGCCCTGGAGGAGGCCGCTGGTGATTCACAGTGGTATGACTTTGGTAATGTTCAGCGAGATTTTATCAGTGATGCAGCGTTTATCTGTCAGCTGAAGGAGCTGACCATCTGGGGCTTTTTTACCTCCGAAGTCGGAGGCAAACAGGTGCTTCGCTACAACCCGATGCCCATGCAATTTGATGGCAATATCCCACTCTCGCCCGACGACAGTAGCTGGGTGGGGAGACTCTGATGATGCAAGAAAATAATATCGAAAGCACCCACTACGATTTTGATGCGATAGTCGTGGGATCGGGTATATCCGGGGGCTGGGCAGCCAAGGAGCTGACCGAGAAGGGCCTTAAGGTGCTAGTGCTGGAGCGGGGTAAGGAGCTGGAGCACGGCTCGGGTTACGTGGGAGAGCACGCGCCGGATTGGAAGTTACCCTACCAGGGCAAAAGGCCCAGAGAGCTCTACGCAGAAGAGTACCCGGTTCAGAGCAAGGTCTTACATGCTTTCGAAGAGGCTAATCGGCAGTTCTGGAATAACGACAAGCAAAATCCCTACGCGGAAGATGAGGGAAAACCCTTTCTTTGGGCGCGGGCCGACGTTGTTGGCGGTCGGTCTTTAATTTGGGGGCGGCAGAGCTACCGCTTTAGCGAGCTCGACTTTCAGGCTAACGCGACAGATGGTCACGGTATTCCCTGGCCCGTGGGGTACAAGGATATAGCGCCCTGGTATAGCCATGTTGAAAAGTTCGTAGGTATCAACGGCAAGAACGAGGGGCTGCCTCATTTTCCCGATGCTGAGTTACAAAAACCGATGCCCTGGTTCGCATTGGAAGAGACTATAAACGAGCGACTGAAGAAAAAAGCGCCGGATGTCACATTAACCAACGCTCGTACAGCGATTCTCACAGAAGACCTGCCCGGCCGTAGTGCCTGTCATTATTGTGGTCCCTGCCATCGGGGTTGCTCTACGGGAAGTTACTTCAGTTCCCAGAGTTCCACGCTGCCGGCTGCCAGTGCTACTGGGAATTTGACGCTCAAAGCGAACGCGGTGGTGGAGCGTCTCGAGTACGACCCGCAGTCGGAAAAAATTTCCCGGGTCCACATTATTGATACCCAGACAAAGGTAAGGCAGGCATTTTCAGCGAGGGTTTTTTTCCTCTGTGCATCGACCGGGGGATCTACTCAAATTCTTTTGAACTCTACCAGCGAGCAGTTCCCCAACGGCCTGGCCAATCGCAGCGGTGTGCTGGGGCGCTACCTGATGGACCATACTTTCGGTGTAAGCGGTGTGGGAGTTTTTCTGGATAATATGGACAGTTACTACAGTGGGAACAGGCCCGCCGGGCTGTACATACCACGTTTCAGAAATATCGATGGGCAAGACAATGATGCGGATTTTATCCGCGGCTATGGCTTTCAGACGATAACCGAACGTATGGGTTGGAGTACCAGATTTAACCAAAAGGGCTTTGGTGCTGACTTGAAGGAGTCGCTGCGCAAGCCGGGCCCCTGGCTTTTCGCGATGGCCGGCTTTACGGAATGCCTGCCCTATGAATCCAATCGCATGTACCTCAGTAAACGTAAGGTCGATCGCTTTGGTATTCCCCAGGTCAGTTTTGATTTTGAGTGGGGCGATAACGAATACAAGGCTCGGGTGGATGCAGCGAAACACGCCGATCGTATCCTGAAGGCGGCCGGGGCAGCGTTAACCTTGCCCGCACCCGTTAAAATGAGTATCCCTGGAGAAGGTATCCATGAAATGGGTACCGCGCGGATGGGCGATGACCCGGCTCAGTCAGTGTTGAATAAGTATAATCAGGCTCACGATGTGGCGAATCTGTTTGTGACCGATGGCTCATTTATGACGTCGGCATCTTGTGTTAATCCTTCGCTCACTTATATGGCGTTTACGGCGCGCGCCGTCGACTACGCGGTGAAACAGGTGGCCGAGGGCCTTATTTAATCTCCGGAGAAATCAATGAGTCGTTTCAAGAAAGTACTATTGGCTATCACCGTACTCGTCATCGCAGTTATTGGCGCAGGCTATTTCGCGCTTAAATCCAGCGGTATTATTTCACGGGCTGACTACGATCATGCCGCGCCTGCAATCCCCGATTTTGACAGACCGGCCGTGTTGGTACTCAGCAAAGCCAATGGCTTTGTCCATGTGGACGCCCTGCCGGCGGGAAAAGCGATGTTACAGAAAATAGCAGAGCTACAAAATTGGGATATTTATACTACCGAGAATGCGGCTACCCACAACCCGGAAGATCTCGCGAAATTCGATGTGGTGATCTGGAACAATGTCTCGGGTGACGTGCTCACCGAGGAGCAACGCGCGGCGCTCAAGCGCTGGATAGAGCAGGGTGGTGGCTGGATAGGTATTCACGCTTCGGGCGGGGATTTTTCCTATCAATGGGATTGGTATGTCGAGACATTGATTGGTGCACAGTTTGTAGGACACACCATGGACCCGCAGTTTCAGGATGCCAATGTGCTGGTGGCGGACGAAAGTGTGGGCCTCACTGCGCACCTTGTTTCTCCCTGGACTATTTCCGAGGAGGAATGGTATGCCTTCGACCGGAGCCCAAGGCATAAGGGCTCCGAAATATTACTGTCAGTGGATGAAAGTTCCTATATCACCAAGGGAAAAAACTTCCTGTTTAATGACAGTATGGAAGGTGAGCATCCCATTGCGTGGAGGCATCGCATCGGAGAAGGTCGTGTTTTCTATAGCGCGATTGGTCATCAGGGTGCGACGTACAGCGTTCCCGAGTTCCAGACGCTGATCGCCGCAGCAATCAAGTGGGCAGGTGATGTTAAATAGCATCTAAAATTGACCCCCGGATCAATATTCAGTGCAAATTAACAAGAATTACTCTAAAGCAGACGTTCGTGGCAACGGTGTGTGACCGGCAAAAAACGACTCATTCCTGTCATTAGCCAGTGTCAGGAAATTTTACAATGGAAGTATAAGCAGGATAAACGCTACTTTTGCTACTAACCTAGTA
>JBLHKV010000354.1:0-3542 GCA_047618115.1 Halieaceae bacterium
TTACGAAGGGCAAAATGGCGACATAGCGAGGCAATCCATCGACGTCGACTGCCGTTGTCGCGACCGGCTTCCCGTCGATGACATTCTTTATCACGTTCTCCACCGATGTAATGGGTTGTTCCGTGATGATAATTGTGTCCTTTGTGCTGACAGCACAACCGAACACAGTCAGTATTCCTAAACTTACCAGTAACAACCGATAATCTGGCATAAAACCTCCGCTCACTTGGGTTTCCGAATGGCTGACGTACTATATAGCCCGTCATCTGCTGGTAAATCCAGTCTTTGTTCTGGCATTTTTGGGGTTTCGGAACCGCCCAACAACCAGTGCTGATTTAGTTTCCCCATTAAGACCTCTGTTTCTCTGGACACCTGTATCAGGTTATCCATCAATATTGGTGACTTCTCAGCCGTGGGCGCCAGTGATTTAGTCAGCTCACTCAGCGTGGCGGTCAAGTCAGCTGTGTTCTGCATAACCCCGCTCAAATCCGAGGTAAGGCGGCTCGCATCCCCACCAACCTGATCTATTGTGGAATTAACCTTCTGCAGCAACTGGCTGATATCACCTACCATCTGGGGGATTTGCGCCGTGGCCTCAGCCATATTCTCAGTGATGGAGGCGGTGTGGGTGAGCGTATTGATGAGCTCTGACTGATTATCATTAATGGACGAGACAACCTCGCTCATCTCTCTGGCCATTTTTTGAACCGTCATGGCGAGTTCACGAATATTCCATTCATCCATCAACTCTTCAATCGACTGCGGCTCCTCCGCACCGAACATTGCTCCCTTGGGCAAAAGAGGCGCACTTTCTTCCCCGGGCACAAACTGTAAACCCTGCCCCGATATGACATTTCCCAACGCCAGCTTCGAATCTACAGCCACTACACTGCCCTCGCGGATAAAGCTCTCGTATTTAGGCTCGATATGAAGCGTCACCAAGACACCTCCATCCTTTTCCAATACCAGAGACTCAACGCTGCCGATTCTTACTCCGGAAAGCGAGATCTCACTACCGCCACTTATGCCATAGGATTCTCGCAGGCGAGTGTAGTAGTAATCTGGAGTAAAACCGACACCCTGAAACTGGGCGCCGTAAATTGACAAATATATCAGCACAAGCATACCGGCAAGTACTACCGCGCCCATGAGTTTGTCACGTACACTGGTTTGAAAAACATTGGTAATTTCGGCCATTAGTGCTCTTCTCGCAACCCCTTATGCTCTATGGAAAACAATCTGTCGGCAAACGTAGTGTCATCGCCAGCGGTAGTACTCATAATAACGGTCACTGCACTATCGTCCCGCAATTTCTTAAGATAGCCCAAAACCGATTTTCTCATCTCAACAGACATTCCCTCCTGTAGTTCATCGAGCAACAGTAATTTTGCTCCAACAACCACACCCCTGGCCAAATTCACCAACCGGGTCTGCACATCGTTCAACTCGTGCACCTGCATATCCAGACAATCGCCAATATACAGCGCACCTGCCACTTCTCGCACCGTCTCTTCCAAGGAACGGGGCAAGACATTTTGATGATACACCAGTGGCAAAACAATATTTTCATAAACGCTGAACAAACTTACGAGACCGCCCGCTTCATAGCAATAGCATACAGTCGAAAGTAATTTATCGTCGTCGTACATGGCCACATCCATGCCATCAACCTTACAGGAACCGGAATTGGGCTCGATCAGCCCTGCGGCACACTTTAATAGGGAGGTAGAACCGTCGAGCACACCGGTGCGTATACAACACATCTCACCTGTGGCGATCGACAGGTTTACGTCTTCAAATACGGAGTTTGAACCATAGGTAATAGACAGATTCTCCAGTTCCAACATATCAGCGGTACGCGATGTAGGACAGCACTAGATTAATGCTGATAAATGCAAAAATCTGTACCGTAGTAGAATTTGATATCGCTCGCGAAACTGACTCATATCCACCGGATACCCTGGAGCCCAAATAAATGCTGATGATGCCGATGACAGAACCGCCAAGCACGGCTTTTGCCACGGCGACGAAAACCTCGGTAGATGACACCTGGTCGATAACGCCGCCTACAAACTGACTCAATGCGATCGACCCACCACTTTGTATAGCCAGGAAAAAATAGGATGACAATATACAAACCACATTGAAGTAAAAGAACATCATCATCAGCGATAGTGGGAAGGCAAAAAAGACCGGCATGAGAAAAATTAGGAAGGGGTTCATCCGCAAACTCTTCAGTACCTCGAACTCTCCGTTCAGCGTAAGAAATCCAACATCAGAAGTCACTGAGTTGGCCGAGCGGGAGATCAGGATAATTCCCGATATCATCGGACCAATCTCGCGAATAGACACAATCACATAAAGTGACTGGAAAAACTCACTCAGAGCTGTACCCGAAGGCAAAAAGCTATTGGCGCCGGATATTAAGACCCACCCCAATAACACGGCGAGCAGTGTATTAATGTACGCCGCTCGAATACCGGAATTGTAGAAATAACGTTTGAACAAGTGCCAGAAGATGCGCCGTTTTCCACCGTCACCGAGAAAGGCTATATCCTTCAGCGTCAAGTAGAAGATCCCGAAAACATCCGCCACGAGCGCTCCGGTGCCGAATATGACCGCCCCGGTTTTACCTAGCAGCCAGTTCATCGGTTAACCAACTCCTCACATAGCCCGCTTTTTCATTCTCTCCGATGGCCTCGAGTACCCGTATGGCTCTCAAACCAAGGGACTCGGCCGCTGCCAAATTGCCGCTGGCCCTAGCCTGACGAGCTTGTGTAAACAGTACATCGGCCAGGCCCCTCGAATTCCCCGACTCGGCGAACAAGTCATAGGCCACTTGCAGCAAATCACTATCAGCGTTTTTCTTACCCATCCAGTAGTATTGCCACGCACGAACTGACGCCAGTGGGTGTGCGTGCTCGGGGAGATTGACGTCGCCGTACTGCCCCTGCGCCAACGCCAACAGCTGTCGGTCTGAAGCCGTGCTGGCAAGGCGGATAGCCTGTTGTAGAGAGGCCTCTTCGCCTCGATAAAAATACATCTGTACCGCCGTGCTGAATGTTGCGTTGCGATCCCCACTCAACTCGGCGCGCCGCATTGAATCGTCACAGACAGCATCTGCTGTGCTTACCGTTTTCATGTTGGTAAGGTACCGGCAGAGCTCGAACGTCGCCAACCAACCTCCGTAGACGTCGTCTTGACGATCAAATTCACCAACTAAACCCTCCAGTTCCAGCTGGGTTGTTATCATTCCCTTTTGAACAGCTGAGAGCCTCGAGTAAGCGAGGGAAACATCGGTTTCCGATGTGGAGGGCGGCGGCGGAACACTAGTGACACAGCCTTGCAACAGTGCCAGCACCGCGATGATTGAAAAGTATTTACGCTGCATCACTGAGCTTTATCATCCTGAGTAAGGTGTTGAGGTTTTCCTCGCTATTAACGTATTTGGACAAAATCTCGCAGCCCTCCTCCACCGACTTGTGCTCCAGCATAAAGCTCACGCTGGACCGCAGCGGACGCAAATTATTCTCGGTCAATTG
>JBLHKV010000355.1:0-3541 GCA_047618115.1 Halieaceae bacterium
ACTCATTATTCTCCCGCGCTGGGAGAAATGAACTTCAGGCGTGCGGTGGCCGACCTGGAAAGCCGCACTTCGCCCCATCACTGCAGCCCTGATAACGTCGCCATTTTTCCTGGTGGCACCTCGGCGATACACGCGGTGATGAGTTGTCTGCTGGATGCGGGTGACGAGGTCATCATTCCCGACCCTATGTATGTAGGCTATCCGGGCATTATGGCCGGTCTCAACGTCAAAATCGTGTCGGTAAAAACCGATCCAGCCAATAACTTCAAAGTCGACTGCGCGGCATTGGTTGCAGCTGTTACGCCGCGAACCCGCGTTGTTTTCATCAACACGCCGAATAATCCGACTGGTAGCATTATCGACCAGGAGACGCTTCGAGAGCTGGCAGCTTTCTGTCACGAGAAAAACCTGTGGTTGGTTTGTGATGAAATGTACTCTATGTTCACCTACGAAAAACGGCACGTATCGTTACGCGCTGCCGCAGAACAGTTGGATAACGTGGTGATGATAGATGGTTTGTCGAAATCACATGCGATGAGTGGCTGGCGTATGGGTTGGGTAGTTGCTCCTTTGGAGCTCATGCCACATCTGGAAAACTTCTCGGCTAATACCTTATTTGGCTGTACGCAATTTATTCAGGATGCCGCCGCATTCGCGCTGAGCAACGATGAATACTACGTTGATGAAATGCGGGCCGAATACAAAATTCGTCGTGACCTTGTGGTAAACCGGGTGAATGAAATCCCCGGCTTGTCATGTAAAACACCTGAATCGGGTATGTTTGTGATGGTGAATGTCGCTAAACTAACCGATGATGACATGCAGTTCGCAGGAGATCTGCTAGAAGCTGAACGGGTATCGGTGGTTCCTGGGAGCGCATTTGGCAGTAGTACTAGCGGTCACTTGCGAGTGTCTTTGGTACAACCTCCACATGTGCTGAAGGAAGGTTGCGAGCGCCTCGCAAGATTTGCACTAGCACAAAACGAATTATCGGGAGCACAGGCATGACGACATGTGGCGAATTACTGGTGCAATTGCTGGACGAATACGGCATCGACACAATTTTTGGTATCCCGGGTGTGCACACCGTCGAGTTGTACCGCGGGCTGGGTGACGGTGCCCCTATCCGTCACGTAACCCCGCGACATGAGCAGGGGGCTGGCTTTATGGCTGACGGTTATGCCAGAGCTACAGGAAAAGTGGCGGCCTGTTTCATAATTACCGGCCCCGGCATGACTAATATCGCTACAGCAATGGGTCAGGCCTACGGTGATTCTATTCCCATGCTGGTCATTTCCAGTACCAACAAATCGAATCAACTCCAGTCTGGAGACGGTAGGCTTCACGAATTGTATTCCCAGCGCAACCTGATCTCCGGCGTAGCCGCGTTCAGTCACACGTTGATGAGTCCGGATGAGCTGCCACAAGTGCTGGCGCGAGCATTTGCGGTATTTCAAAGTGCACGGCCGCGCCCGGTTCATATTGAAATTCCTATCGACGTTATTACTCAGTCCGCAGATCACGTTCCACTGAAGACAGCGCCGGTATTTTCCAGGCCGGCCCCTACAGCGGCTGCGGTAGCGGCGGCGGCGACTTTACTCAAAGGTGCTGTTTCGCCCTTGCTGTTGTTCGGTGGTGGATCAATCGATGGCGCGAGAGAAGCGCAGCGCCTGGCCGAATTTTTGGATGCACCGGTTGCGCTGACTAACAATGCCAAAGGTATTCTGCCTCCTGGGCATCCCCTATCGGTGGGGAACAATCAATCGTTGCCCGCGGTGCGCGAGCTTGCATTCGACGCGGACGTGGTACTCGCCGTGGGAACCGAGTTAGGTGAAACCGACTACGACCTTGTGTTTGATGGCGGTTTTAAACTGGGGGGGAAGCTAATTCGCGTCGATGTGGATGCGGAACAGTTGGTGCGAAACTTCCTGCCTGATGTCGCTATCCTTAGCGACTCACAGCAGTTTTTACAGGCGCTCTGTGCGGAATTATCGATAGGAGAGACCTCGCCCTTGACCGATTCTCCCGCGGCGCTGCGCGTGGCCGAAATTATGGCAAAACTCGATAGCGATCGAGATCTGGCCTATCGTTCTCAGGACCGCTTTCTGCGGGCTTTGCAAGCAAAACTGCCGGGAGTCATAGTCGTTGGAGATTCCACTCAGCCTGTATATACCGGTCAATTGAGTTATGAGGCGGAACAAACTCGCACCTGGTTTCACTCGGGCACTGGCTACGGTACGTTGGGTTATGCGCTACCGGCTGCTATCGGTGCGAAGCTTGGCCAACCTGAGCGCCCGGTAGTCGCCCTGGTGGGGGATGGTGGTCTACAGTTTACTCTGCCAGAACTCGCTTCTGCCGTAGAGAGTGGAACCTCTATAATCGTATTGCTTTGGAATAATCGTTGCTACGGTGAGATTAAGAAATATATGCGTAACAATGGGATTCCCGAAGTTGGTGTCGATATTTACACACCAGATTTCCAGGGCATTGCCAGAAGTATGGGTTGTCGAAGTTGCCATTTGGAAAGTTACGAAACTATGGAAGCAATCCTGCAAGAGGCTGGAGAGTACCCGGTTCCAACCATCGTCGAAATCGATGAAAGCGCTAGCTTTCTCTACGATGGTCTGGAGTAGACGGGTGGGTGTATCGGGATAGGTTTGCAGCTAAGAATAGGATAACCTTGCTCTCGTACTGAGGGGACCTTTGCGTGAACGATAAACTGGATAGTGCCGATCTGCGGATACTGAAGAATCTTCAGGAAAACGCTAAAACCACCAATCAGGACCTTGCGGAACGCGTCGCGCTTTCTCCTAGTTCATGTCTGCAGCGGGTTCGTCGACTGGAAAGCAGTGGCGTGATTAACCGTTACCTTGCCATCGTCGACAAAAGCAAAATTTGTCGCAGCATTAGCTGTATCGCCACAGTTACGATGAAACATCACGCGCAAAAGGATTTCGACAAGTTTGAGTCGGTTGTACGCGACATGCCTGAAGTGATTGAATGCTCGACGGTTTCCGGCGGTTTTGACTTCATTCTAAAAGTGGTTTGCGCCGACATGGAACAGTATCTCAAGTTCAATAATGAGCTATTGAACCAGGCTTCCAATATTGATCAAATTAGCACCCACGTAATCATGAACGAAAACAAACCCTTCACCGGACTGCCGCTGGATATGCTGGTGGAGAAGCGCTGAAAAGCTTAGGAGCTGAACAGATGAAAATTGTGAGAATTTTTATAGGGGCCGTCCTGCTTTTCTCGACCGCGCTTGCGGTATCAGAACAATTCAATGAGAAAGAGCAAGCCATTGTACAGTGGGTGGATGCCCATGTAGATGAGTCCATTGATCTGCTCGAGAAGTCAGTCAATATCAATAGTGGCACAATGAATCATCGGGGAGTGCGAGCGGTGGGCGCCCAGCTTAGTACCGAATTCGATGCCCTGGGGTTTGAGACGCAGTGGGTAGATTTACCGCCAGAACTGAACAGAGCAGGGCATCTTTTCGCCCGCCAAAGTGGCACCAAAGGTCGAAAAATATTGTTGA
>JBLHKV010000356.1:0-3535 GCA_047618115.1 Halieaceae bacterium
TCCCGGTGTTCAAAGCGCATCTTAAAGCGTTGCCATTTGGTTGTTGATCCGATCAAGCCTATATAACGCGCATCGTTACGGAGCAGCGCTGCCTCGGTGAGTGCGAAGTCCAGCGGGTGGTTGTGGGTCATGATCACATAGTAGCTGCCGGCGGCCATGGTTGATATTTCTCCGACGGGTTCGTCGCTGAGAACGACCTTGATATTGTCTGCCACCGCAACGGGGAACTCCGACTCGCGGGTGTCCACCCAGGATAATTGGCAAGGTAGTTGCGAGAGGATATCGACCAACGCTCGACCAACGTGCCCCGCACCGAATAGCATGATATTAGGCATAGAGCACATGAAACACTCGAAGAGTAGGGTGGTACTGCCACCGCAGCACTGGCCCAGTTTTGCGCCGAGTGGGAAGTGTTCAATTTTTTGTGTATCGACTTGCTCCAACAAAAGCTCGCGAGCTGCCTTTATCGCCTGAAACTCAAGGTGGCCGCCGCCGATGGTCCCATAGCAGCTAGCTGCGCTAACTACCATTTTTGTGCCGCTGTCTCTAGGGGTGGACCCTCGAGCACCCATTACAGTAATCAGTACATATGATTCCCCGTGCGACTCCAGCTCGCTCACTGATTGGAACCAGGACTTCATCGGCTGGACTCCATGGTTTGCATTTGCCGACAGGCCCAGTAGACCCGCTCAGGGGTGGCGGGAGTGTCCAGTGAAGGGCTGAAACGATAGTCCGCAATACTTGCCACTGCGTCTCTCAATGCGCTCCAAACTGAAATGCCCAGCATCAATGGAGGTTCGCCAACTGCCTTGGAATGGAAGATGGTCGCCTCGACGTTCGGGCTGTCTGGCAGCAGCTCAACATTGAATACAGGTGGCGCGTCGCCCACAGTTGGAATCTTGTAGCCGGCTGGATTTATGGTTTGCAGTCGCCCATCCTCACCCCAAACCAACTCCTCGGTGGTCAACCAGCCAGCACCCTGAATAAATGCACCTTCTATCTGGCCGATGTCCAGCGCCGGGTTTAATGAATCTCCGACGTCCTGGCAGATATCGACGCGCAGTATTTTGTATTCACCGGTGAGGGTGTCTATAACGACCTCCGAAACCGCGGCACCGTTGGCAAAGTAGAAAAATGGTCGTCCGCTGGCCGTTTCGCGATCGTAGTGGATTTTTGGAGTGCGATAGTACCCGGTGGCCGAGAGACTGATCCTATTCATGTAGGCGAGTTGTGCAAACTCGGCGAAGCTGAAATTGTGCTGGCCGGCGCTGACTCGGTTGTTGCTAAATACTACGTCTTGCGCGGTGAGATTGAAGTGTTCAGCGGCGAACCCAATCATTCTCGCTTTGATTTTCTGCACAGCATCCCGCGCCGCCATGCCGTTCAGGTCGGTTCCGGAGGAGGCTGCAGTAGGCGAAGTGTTAGGTACCTTATCGGTGCGGGTAGCGGTGCAGCTGATAGTTGCTATATCGACGTGAAATTCAGTTGCGACTACCTGCGCGATCTTGGTAAACAAACCCTGCCCCATTTCTGTGCCACCGTGGTTTAATTGGATGGAACCATCGCTGTACACATGTACCAGTGCACCCGCCTGATTGAGGTGTTGAACGGTGAACGAAATACCAAATTTGACCGGGGTTAACGCTATCCCTCGTTTGAGGACAGAGCTGTCACGATTGAACTGAATGATCTCCTGGCGTCTTTGCTGGTAGTCGGAATTTCGCTCCAATCGATCGACCAGGTCCGGAATGATGTGCTGCTCTATGGTTTGCCCATAGTGAGTGGTGTTACGGCCATCGACGTCTGAATAGAAATTGAGTTTGCGTACTTCCAGTGGATCCTTGCCCACCACCCTGGCAATGTTGTCGATGATATTTTCGATGGCCACCATACCCTGTGGCCCACCAAAACCCCGGAATGCCGTGTTCGAAACAGTGTGCGTTTTCACCCGGTGGCCAACGATTTTGGTTGCGGGCAGATAGTAGGCATTATCGGCGTGAAACATGGCGCGGTCGACAATGGCATCCGACAGATCTGGCGACATACCACAACCGCCGGAAAGCTCCAGATCTAGCCCAAGGATGGCGCCCTCCGCACTGAAGCCGACCTTGTAGCGGCTGATGAAGTGGTGGCGTTTTCCGGTGGCGATCATGTCTTCCGCGCGGGCTAGTCTGATCTTTACCGCGCGCCCCGTCTTACGAGCGAGCAGGGCAGCCAGACAGGCCCATTGGTTGGCGTTGGTTTCCTTGCCGCCAAACCCTCCGCCCATTCGTCGTATATCGACGGTGACCAGATTCATGGGTATATTTAAAACTTCAGCGACTAATTTTTGCCCCTCCGAAGGGTTTTGTGTAGAGGTGTAGACCAACATGCCGCCGTCCTCGGTCGGCACGCACAGCGAGGCCTGGCCCTCCAAATACATTTGTTCCTGTCCGCCGATTTGCATTGCACCACTGAGCACGTGTGCCGCGGAGCCGAAGGTCAGTTGCGGATCTCCACGTTGCTGTGTGTGGCTAGGTCTTACGAAACTGTTGGCGGTGAGTCCTTGTTCGATAGTGATATCAGCGTCGAGCGTGGCGTATTCCACCTGGGCCAGACGCGCTGCTTTTCTCGCTAACTGTTGAGATGTCGCTGCCACGGCAAACAGCACCTGGCCAAAAAATTCGACTTCTCCTCCCACGTTAATCATCAGCGGGTCACCGGGGAATGCTGGACCGATGTCGGTATGTCCGGGAACATCGGCGAGGGTCAGGACCGCAACAACCCCTTCCGCTGCTTTAACCCGGGACAGATCCAGTCCGGTAACCTTGCCGCGCGCCACGGTAGATAAGCCAGGGTAGGCGTATAGAACATTTGCCGGTGCGATATTGTCGTCGACATAGGTGGCCTCTCCGGCAACGTGCTTGTGCGCGCTCTCGTGGGCCAGATTTTGCCCTGCGCCACCCATTTCCGCTTTAGCCCTGGCGACGCCGACGTCCGGGAGTTTACGCATAGTGAGTCACTCGCACCGGAGCTGCATCGGAGTGTAATTCCAAATAAAAGCGCTTTAGAAAGTTCTGGGAAACCTCGAGGCGGTAGGCAGCGCTGGATCGAAAATCGCTAATCGGGTTGAAATCTTTGGCGAGTGCTCTCATCGCCGCCTCGATGGTTTTCTCGTTCCAGGGTTGGTTTAGCATAGCCTGCTCGCAGTTGTAGGCTCGGCGCGGAATTTCTGCCATGCCGCCGAACGCGATACAGGCAGAGACCACAGTGTCTTCATCGAGTTCGATTGAAAAAGCACCACAGGTAGCGGAAATATCATCTTCTAGTCGTTTGGTGATCTTGTAGACTTTAAATGCCTGGTTCGGCCTGGGGCGCGGAATGCTAATGAGTTCAATAAATTCACTTTCTTGCTGAGCGGTGACTTTGTAACTGACGAAATAGTCTTCGGCCGCCATTTCTCGGTATTGCGAACCGCGGCGCAGTGTCAGGGTGGCACCGAGAGCAATCAATACCGGTGGCATATCACCGATAGGAGAGGCATTGCCAACGTTGC
>JBLHKV010000357.1:0-3516 GCA_047618115.1 Halieaceae bacterium
TTGCGCTAACATCGAAAGGATCAACCGTGACGGCGCTGTCACCGGCCACTTCCTTCAAAGAGGTGGTGTTAGAGGTTAGTACCGGGGTGCCGCTGGCCATCGCTTCGATTAGCGGCAGGCCAAAGCCTTCGTATATCGACAGATAAGCAAATACTCCGGCACCCGCCAACAGACTTTGTAACTGAGGGCGCTCCAGGTAGCCGGTCGTGATAACGCGGTGGGGTGGCGATAACCGGGCGATGTGTTGTCGTAGCGAATCGTTTTTCCAGCCATCGGGCCCGGTCAGGACCAGCGCATACTCGCTGGCAATTTCCGCGGGAAGCGCCTCGTAGGCATCCAGCAGTCGTTCCATATTCTTGCGCGGTTCCAGCGTGGCGACCGACAGAATATATTTGCCACGCTGCAGCCCCCATTTAGATAATTCAGGTAACAATTCGTCATTGCTGTGTGGACGAAAACTGGGATCGCAGCCGTTGTGGCATACCGTAATTCGCTCGGGATCATCCACCAGTTCCAACTCGAGCATTTCAGCTTTGGTAAATTCAGAGACGCTTATAATCTGATTGGCCTGGGCAATGGCTGCCGGCAGGTGATGGTTAAGCCAGTCTATGCGCTCTTTTGGGTGTGTTTCCGGGTGCCGTAAATGAGAGAGGTCGTGAATAGTAATAACCGTGGGCCCCGAGTGCGCCGGTGGCACATAATTCGGCGCGTGTAAGATCCACGGTTGCTGGGTATCGCGCTGGGGTAGCTCGGCCAGTGTAGCTTCGTGTCGACGCGCTCGCCGGTAATCACTTAAGGCCGCCATGCCGGGTACTTTCTTCAGCTGGGTCTTGAGCGCAATCAGTAATTTACTCGGTGGCGATGCAAGGTCTGCACTTGCTTCATCGTCAGTGCTGTCCAGGTCGTGGGGCAGCCACCCCTGTTGGCCTTGCTTGGCCAGCTTTACCAACTCAGTTAATTGTTCGCGCTCGGTAAAGCCGTGGTCGTTGAGGCCGCGCAACTGCGCCACCTCTGGGGATTGCAAAAACTCGTCCAGCAGATGCGTCGTGTAGTAGCCAATACCCGTTAGTGGCGGGTACAGCGAATCTGTGGCTAGGATGAGGTTGATGGGTGCTGCGGTCTCGGTCACGTTGTCGAAGCTTGCCTGTCTGTAAAAGTGGTTGCCGCAAGTTTCGATGCGACTAAAATTCGCTGTAAACGGTGTGACAAATTATGCCAGTCGTTTTCTCGTAGCCAGCGTTCCTGTTTTTCTTTGATGGCGGTCTGGTCATCGATATTCAATTCCAGCGCCTGGCTCAGTCCAGCTGCAATAGCAGTGGGATCCGTTCCGGGGAGAAACTCTACCGCGTCGCCAACATCGCTGAAAATATCCAGCGGCGTGCAGTATACAGGGTTCCCCGTGGCCAGTCCCGATCGAACCGCAGCGCTGGAAGATTCACTGGTATGTTGATAGGGGTACACGATCAGATCCGCTTGCGACAGCCAGGCCAGCGATTCGTCATCCTCCAAATAATCGGAGATTAGCGTAACGTGCTCGCGCAGCCCCAATCGACGAATCAGGTTGCGACAGGACACCGCGTGATCGTTGGAGAATGCCATGGGATAGATCGCATTCACCAATAGCAGGTGAACGTCCCGACGCTGCCGCACGATCGTCGCAAAGGCTTCTATCAGCTGATAAACCCCCTTGTGTGGCAGTAGGTAGCCGTAGCTGCCGATGACTTTCTTATCCTTAAAGGGCGCGCTATGTTTTGTTTTATGTGGGATTGCGTGGTAGTGAGTGTTCACTCCGTGCGGAAACAGACACACATTGTCGACAGCGCCAAACAGCTTCAGATGATTGAGGTCCGCGACGCTATGCACGAATATCCGACTAATGCGGGATAGCTCGGGCTGGATCGAGAACAGGGACTTGGGGTCTTGTCCCTGCCAGCCACCCTGTGTTGAGTGGCAGGTCATAAAGGTTTGGATGCCGCGTGCATGGAGCTGCGCCAATAATTCGCCCAGGCCGTCGGCCGAGAAAAAGGCAAAATTAAACTGTAAGTGCACCTGCTCGATATTGTTTTCGAGGATGGCGTTCAGCAAGCGCTCGGGATACTCGGGAAGCCCTGCCGTCCAGCAGCGAATCACATTATCTTCATCACTGGTGATCAATTCCGCACCGTCATCTGCCAGGATCAAGTAGTCCTGAAACGCCGGTGTAATAAGTTGTTTGCTATAAGCCGCAACGCCGCATTTGCTGTTCCAGGTGGTAACAACAGCCAAACGCGGCGCCGGGTCGATGGCGGGCATCGTCTCCACATCTGCCACGGCCTGCTCGATTTTCTGAGCCACACCTGCCCAATTACAGCCTTCCGATACCTGGGTCAGCGCCAGCTCGGTTTTAGCCTGGGTGAATTCAGCCCAGCGGTCACCGCGGTAGGCGCTTTCGAAGTCGCCTAGCATAGTTGTTAGCTGCCGGGTGCTGGGTTCAACCCAAATCGACGCGTTCAAATTCATGTGCGTTTGCGCATAGCTGAATCGGTAGTCGAGCAGCCAGCTGTTGTCGGCATTGCAGAAATCCATCTGGCCGCCGTATCCGGTAGTGACGACTGGCAGTTTGAGCAACATGGCCTCCGCCATTGGTAAGCCAAAACCCTCGCCGCGACTGGGTGCTACCAGTAAGTGGCACAGTTCATAGAGAGACCGAATAGCGCCATCGTCGAGGTCGCGATTGATGACGGTGACCGCAGGTGGGTGTAAATACTGTGCGCGCCACTCCGCGACCATTTGATCTATATCGTGGTGCGGGTTGGGGAAGGTTTTGATGACCAGCGTAATCTCGTCGTTGCTGGTAAACGCGTCGCCGTAGGCCTGCAACAAAACGTCGACGCCCTTGCGCGGAAAGCACGAGGATATATGCAATATCCGCAAACCAGTGCCCAGCTCCGGCAGCGCCTCTGGCCTGGGTTCTACCGCGAGGATATGGTCGGCACCCAGACCGACATTATAACGGGGGACTGTAACCCCGTTGTCTTGTAGCACCTTGCTCACATAAGCCGACATCGTGGTGGCAAAATGTAGCTGGGTGTTCATATCGCGTACCACATCCTCTGGCAGCGCGGACTCCTCCCAGCCATAGGCACACAGGCCGTTGTTGATGCCGCGCATGTCGTTCAGGCGCAGGGGGTACATAAACCGGAGAACGGTCTCCGCCGGGGCATTTGAATCGCCAGCGGCAAGCAGCTGATTCAGCCCATCTGAGGCTGCAATAACGCTCTGGTCTGGTGAGTAGCTACCGTAGTGCTCGAGGGGGTTCAGCCCAGCTCGCGACCCCTTTTCATGCAGCGCCAGGGCCACCAGACGATTGACCAGCGCCAGGCTATAGCTGGTATCGAAGGGTCCGTCGATTCGATAATCCAGGCGCGGCTCCTGGCTATTTTTGTCGGTGATTTGCAGCTCGGCAACTACATTAGATCGAGTGATTAGATCAGTTAGCCGTTCGTAGCCCGACTCGCTACAATAGGGGCGTAATGC
>JBLHKV010000358.1:0-3504 GCA_047618115.1 Halieaceae bacterium
AAATTTTCGGGAAATGAAGCATTTCCCGAAGGGAATTTAGTTGCGTATATGGTTCTGACCGCGGCGGTAACCATCGTATGCATGGCAATTATTTACCTGATCCAGAAGGTATTTGGTAAGCGTAGTCGTATGGTTGTCGGTGCGTAATATGTAATTGAATGAGCTTTGGGCTTAGAGTGAACCGCTATTGCTCATCCACAGTTCGACTGTAACCAGAATCCAAATAAGCTCGCCGTAGTAGGATGCATGCCCATCGCGATGAAGCGAAATTGTCCTGTCGATAAACTCCGGCCTGAAATAGTGCCGTTTCTTTAGCTGCAAGAGAGTGTCATAGGCCATTTCTCGGAGCGGGGCATCTGTGCGCATCCAGACACCAAAGGGAAGGCCGAAGCCATGCTTCTTCTTGCTTATCGCTTCTTCAGGCAACCAGCCCCTCAAAGATTCCTTGAAAAAGTACCGCAAGTCACTACTTTTGAGCTTCACAGCGACGGGAACCCTGCACGACATTTCAACAAGTTCATCATCCAGTAGTGGATAGAACACTTCGGCACCCGCCAAAGCCGTCGTATGGCTCACCTTACGTAAATCGTTATCGGCCAGGGTCAGTTGCCAGTCGGTAAGCGTCTCGGCATCTACCTCTAAAAACTCTTCCCCGATTCCGGCATCATCAGTGTTTTTCACCCAAGGAAAACATTATGTCAAAACTCACAGCAAAGCAACAATACTGGTCTTAACAGCTTCTCAAAACCGATGCCTTCGACGGGGCGCTGGGGGAATACGCACAGACGCAGAATATTTCCGTGCAAAACCTGTACCGCTGGCGTAGCTATTTCAAACTTTCGTCAGCTACTGGGACTAAAACCAAACCGGTATTTACACAAGTCGTCAATGCTCCCGTGACCGATGTGTGCGTCAAGCTCCAAATGGATCACATCCAATTGCAGTTTACACGCCTGCCCGATCCACGATGGCTATCCGAGTTTATTGCCACGAGTCACGCTTCATGATGCGCCCCGATCCGGGACTGCCAGGGGTCTATTTGTGTGTCGAACCTGTCGATTTTAGAAAGGCGATACAGGGGCTGTCATTGTTGGTCGAACAAGAGCTTGAGCTCAATCCATTCGAAGCCACGTTGTTTGTCTTTATCAACCGCCGCCGCGATAAACTCAAAATTCTGTACTGGAAAATGAGCGGTTTCTGCGTTTGGTACAAGCGTCTGGAAAAGCAACGCTTCAAGTGGCCTGTTGGTCAT
This sequence comes from Halieaceae bacterium, assembly GCA_047618115.1. Lineage (GTDB taxonomy): Bacteria > Pseudomonadota > Gammaproteobacteria > Pseudomonadales > Halieaceae > CALJGI01. The sequence goes on from JBLHKV010000358.1 coordinate 1,253, forward strand.
TCGGGTGCGACGATCACGCTCAATGGTGAGCAGTTGAATTGGCTCCTCGACGGCTTTGATTTATGGAAAAATCAACCGCACGATTCACTGCATTTTAACTCGGTAGGCTAGCGTTGGTGCGGTATCATTCGCACCATGTCTTTAGCCGCTAAACCACTCCCTGACGACCACACCAAGCTCAAAGCGCTGCTGATCAAAGAGCGTTCTGCCAGTGAGTAACGCGAAGACGAACTCAAGCAACAGATCCACTCTCTACTCGAGGCCTGCGTCTTGAGAAGCACCGTCTCTATGGCAAGAGCAGCGAGAAGGCCCCCTCTGTCAGGATAGTTGCACTCCCTCTTCGCGGGAGTTCTAATAATCAGAGAGGGCGACTGAGAGGACAACAATGGGATATTCCCTGGAACGAAAAGAGGCAGTATTGAACAAGATGCTGCCACCGAATAATCGATCGATAGCAGCATTGGCCAAAGAAGAAGGCATTTCCGACGCAACCCTGTATAACTGGCGCCAACAGGCCAGAAATAAGGGAAGGTTGATGCCGGATTCAGATAACGCACCTGAGGGGTGGACCTCGAGAGATAAGTTTGCAGCTGTAATGGAAACGGCGGCGCTGAGTGAAGTCGAGATTGCACAATACTGCCGCCAGCGAGGCCTGTACCCGGAGCAGCTTGGTGCCTAGCGCAAGGCCTGCGAGCAAGCCAACGACTGGAACCGGGCATCAGATAAACAGTTGAAGGCCGCGACTAGGGCGGATCGTAAGAAAATGCGCCAGCTAGAAAAAGATCTCGCCAGAAAGGAAAAAGCACTGGCGGAGGCGGCGGCGTTGCTGATATTGCGAAAAAAGCTTGATGCGATGTTCGAGGATCCCGAGGACGGATGATCTCGCTCGAACATCGCCAACACACTGTTGAATTAGTTGGCGAGGCTGTGGGCTCTGGTGCTCGGCTCCATAATGCGTGCGAGGAAGCTGGGATTGCTCCGTGCACCTACCGACGCTGCCAGCACCGGAGTACTGTTGTTGAAGATCAGCGGCCGATAGCCAAGCGTCCAGAACCTGTGAACAAGTTGAGTTCTGAGGAGCGACAGAGTCTGTTATCGGTGTTCTATCTGCCCGCATTCCAGAGTATGCCGCCGAGTCAGGTCGTGCCCGCTTTGGCGGATGAGGGCTGTATCTTGCTTCAGAGTCGACGTGCTAACGGATATTACATGAAGCAAACCAGCAGCATGACCGAGGCCGAGCACGCCAGCGGGCGCGCCGTTCGAAGCCAGCCGAATACGCATCCACCGGCCCGAACCAGGCCTGGTGCTGGGGTGTGACGTGGCTGAAGGGTCCGGTGCGCGGCATGTTCTATTATCTGTACATGATCATGGATGTATTCAGCCGGAAGATTGTGGGGTGGGAAGTTCATGACAGAGAATGTGGAGAACTGGCTTCGGTATTGGTAAGGCGTGCGGTGATGTCTGAAGGCTGCCTGCGCTGCCCAGATATACTGCACGCAGACAATGGGTCGCCGCAGAAGTCATCGACGTTACGAGCCACGCTGGAGCAGTTGGGTATTGAACCGACCTACAGCCGCCCGAGAGTCAGTAACGATAATCCGTATTCTGAGTCATTGTTTCGCACGACCAAATATCGGTCGGATTACCCTGCCGATGGCTTTGTTGATATTGAGGTGGCTCGCAACTGGGTATTGAAATTTGTGCGGTGGTATAACGAAGAGCACCGACACAGTGCGATCAAATTCGTCACACCGGTTGAGCGACACACCGGCGCAGATGTTGACATTCTGATGGTGCGTAAAGCGCTTTATGAGCACGCAAAAGCAGGAAAGCCAGAGCGCTGGATAGGGCAAACACGAGACTGGTCAAGGCCGGAGGTAGTCATGTTGAACCCGGATAAACCAATCGAGAAAAACGGCAAAGGTTTACAAGAAGTGGCCTGGTAAAAACGATCATCTATCTTGACAAACACCGAAGGCGCCCGACCAGTCAGAACTATTTGATGAAGCGGATGCGTGTATCGATGAGATCGTTGTTGTCGATGGCAATGAGCCTACTGTAAAAACTAACCCCGCACAGAAACACAAACGCCCGGTACGAAAATCCCTGCCACCCGAATTACCCCGCGTGCGCCAGGTCATTGCGCTGAGTGAAGAAGAACGACAGTGTGCCTGTGGTTGTACGCTGGTTGAAATCGGTGAAGATGTTAGCGAGCAAGTGGACATTATTCCCGCGCAGGTTCAGGTCATCCA
>JBLHKV010000359.1:0-3377 GCA_047618115.1 Halieaceae bacterium
ACCGCAATATTACCATTCCCGGCACCGCAATCAGGCAACACAGTAAAAAAAACTCGGTCCAGCCAATACTCTCCACAATGAAGCCCGTGGCGGAATTGGCAAAGGTTCGGGGAATCGCGGTTAGGGCGGTAAAAAGTGCAAACTGGGTCGCGGCATATTTGCGGCTGGTTTCCCGGGCAATAAAGGCGACAAAGGCTGCTGTGCCGAGACCGACGCCCAAATACTCAAAACCGATAACCAGCGCCAGCAACCACTTCACGGGGCCGGCCTCGGCGAGAACGGCAAAGCCGAGAATACTTAACAGCTGCACCAACCCGAAAATCCACAGCGAACGGTTAATACCTATTTTCAGCATCAAGACACCGCCCATCAAGCCACCGGCTATGGCTGGCCACAGCGCCGCATTCTTGGCGATAAGGCCAATCTCGGTTTTGGTGAAGCCCAGATCCATATAAAAAGGCGTAGACAGCGCGGTGGCCATGCTGTCGCCAATTTTGTAGAGAAACATAAAGCTCAGCACCAACGCCACTCCGCGCCAACCACGCCGGTACCAGTACTCCTTGAAGGGATCGACGACCGCGGCGCGAACGCTGGAAGATTCCGCGTATTCGGACTTTGGCTCGCTGATGACCAGGCACATGCCCAGGCCGAGAAGCATAAAAGCGGCCACAATCCAAAACACAGAAGACCAGGGTAGTTGATCCGCAAGAATCAGCCCCAGTGAGCCCGGAATCAGGCTAGAGATACGATAGGCATTTACGTGGAGGGAGTTTCCCAACCCGAGTTCGAGGTCGGGCAACAGCTCGCGCCGATAAGCGTCCAGCACCACGTCCTGGGAGGCGCTGAAAAAAGCCACCGCCACGCACAGATACGCTATCAGCCAAACGGACTGCTGTGGCTCAAACGTCCCAAGAAATCCCATCGACAACAAAACTGCCAGCTGGGACAGGAACATCCAACCGCGACGACGCCCCATAAAAGGCGGCACATAGCGATCCATAAACGGCGCCCAGAGGAATTTCCAGGTGTAGGGGATACCGACCAATGCGAACAGGCCGATCTCTGCCAGGCTGACGCCCTGATCCCGGAGCCAGGCGGGGACCAGTTGGATCAGCACGTAAAGCGGCAAGCCAGACGAAAAGCCCGTGAAGATGCAAATGATCATGCGCTGGTTCATCAGTACATTCACGCTGCGGTCTCCAGTACCCGCAGGGTGGCGGCGGCCGCCGACTCCCAACTGAAAGCGGCTGCCCGAGCGCGCGCCCGCTCAGAAAGCTGATCTCGATAGCCCTCGTCAACAAGCAAAGCTTCCATCGCATTGACCATAGCGGTTTCGTCCTCGGGTGCCAGCAGAATACCGCCCTCGCCCACCACTTCGGGCAGCGCACCGCGATTACTGGCAATAACCGGTACTCCGCAACTCATTGCCTCTAAAGCCGGCAGGCCAAAGCCTTCATAGAGAGAGGGCATCAGCAAAGCTAGCGAACCTTGATAGGTTCGTTTCAATTGTTCGTCGCCGACGATGCCCAATTGGCTGACATAATCTTCCAGTTTGAGTTCTCTGACCCGTTGTTGGATGTTTTGATTACCCCAACCCTGCCCGCCAACGATTACCAACCGTACCGCAATAGCGCGCTCGTGCACCAGTTCGGCAAACGCCGACAATAGCACCGGCAGGTTTTTACGTGGCTCGAGTGTCCCGACAAATAAAAAGTAGGGCTCTGTGACTTCCTGAACAGCGCGCTCGCCAGACTTAAAAAGCGACGCCTCGTGAATAACCTGCACCGGGCAGCTTAGCCCCGGCAGACACTCGGCAAGTTCATTCGCGGTGAATTTGGACACGGCGATAATGTGCCCGGCACGGGCCAGTGAGCGTGGCATTAATAGTTGTTCCAGCTTCAGGTTGTCGGCTAGCATAGTTTCCGGAAATCGCTTCCACACCAGATCGTGAACCGTTACTACCTTGCTTACACGGCGACCTAAAAACAGGGGTAGGTGGTGCCGCGGCGACCAGAATACATTTATGCCATCGCGTCTCGCCCAGCGCGAAAAACTGATCTGGCTACACCATAGCCGGGACCAACGCTGCCAGCGACCAGCGGCGTGACCAATACGAATCGTGACGCGAGGGTGTAATACCCATTGAGATTCCAACTCTCGGTCGGAATAGAGAAACCAGTGGTGGGACTCATCGAGCTCCAGCATGTGCTTTAACAAGGCGCCGGTGTAACGCCCGATACCGGTATGGGGGTGGGCCAGAGGTCTGGCGTCTACGGCAATACGCAAAATCTGGTGCCTACCCGCGCTCTGGAAAATAGCATTGGGAGTGGCCGATTCAGGGATTACCGGCGTCACCGATAGCCACCGCGTCCCGCGCGGGATGTGCCATATACACTTCGCGGTAAACCCGGTTGTAGCCCGCGCCCATGACCGCCCCGGTAAAGAGCTCTTCGTAGCGCCGCCTGGCCTGCTCGCCCATCAATTTCGCCTCGACCGGGTTGTAGTACAACTTGTCCATCGCCGCGCGCAGTGATTTAGGGCAACCTGGCGTCACCACGACGCCGGTTTTCTCGTCGATATTAACGTGGGTTGTACCGGAACCAATCTCGGCGGAAATCAGTGGTTTAGCGCTCATCGCGCCTTCCAGGAGGGTCACTCCGAAGGCTTCCGCGCGCAAATAAGAGGGGAACACAACACCCCGACACAGCTGAAACAAAGCCATCTTGGTCTCGTCGGAGACATAGCCGCAGAAGGTGACGTTGCCGAGATTCATCTCTTTAGCCTGAACCCGTAACTCCTCTTCAACCGGCCCAGAACCGACTATCACCACGCGGTAATTAGCGTCCTTGATGGCGTCCAGGAGAATGTGCAAACCTTTGTAATAGCGCAATACACCAACGAATAGAAAAAAGCCCTGACCATAATCGGCCTTAACCTGCTGCAGCGTTTCGGGTTTGGACACCATGCACGGATATGACTTCTCCTCAATGCCAATAGGTATTACATCGACTTTATCGGAAAAGCTCGAGAGCACGTCGCTGGTCGCATAGTAATTGGGGGAGGTCGCGACAATTCTGGAAACCGAACGCAAAAACCGCCGCATCAGCGGCCGGTAGAGCTTGAGCAGAAATTGCTGACGGACGATATCGGAATGATAAGTGACGATACTGGGTCGGCGCTTGCCTACCAGTGTGTGAATGAGGTCGGCGAAGGGCCAGGGAAAGTGGTAGTGGACGATATCCGCCCACTCCACCTGCCGTCGAAATTCCCACAAGCCACCAAAGAAAAAGCTACAGGAGGCAATTTCAAAGGCTTTTTTAACACGAATGACGGTGGCTTCCGACGCCTCAATAACTTTTGGCGTGGGGTTTTTACTC
>JBLHKV010000360.1:0-3375 GCA_047618115.1 Halieaceae bacterium
ACCAGTTTTGCCAGCCCGATTATAGGCCCGTCTTACCTGGACCCCCTTGGTGAGCCAAAGAATGGCGTAGCCAAATAGTGTACACAAGAGTCGTACATCCCGTTTTATCGCCTGCCAGCGACTGGGGTTTTCGAGATAGAAGTCTTCTTCGAAGGAGGCCATGCTGCTGAGTCTACTCGGACGCTAACGACGAAGTCTATGGGGTTCATGCTGCGGCGAACATATCGGTATCACAATTTGGTAATAACAGATTTTAGTTCTGTGTACTGTAGTAAACATTCGTAACCGTTTTCACGCCCCCAGCCCGATTGTTTGAAACCGCCAAAAGGCACGGCCATGTCCGGAATTCCATGGCAGTTTATCCATAGTAGCCCGGCTTTTATTTGAGCCGCTGTCCTGTGCGCGCGACTGATGTCGCGTGTCCAGATGCTCGCCGCCAGGCCGTATTTGCTGTCGTTTGACAATCTCACTGCCTCGGATTCATCTTTGAATGGCATGATAACCAGAACTGGTCCAAAAATTTCCTCTGAGACTATCGTCATTTGTTGTGCTGTATCGGCGAAGACGGTGGGTTGGAGATAGTAGCCGCCATATTGATCAATGATATCGCCGCCCGTCACCAGCCTGGCTCCCTGGTCGATACCCGAGGAGATCATTTGGTGGACCGCGTTAAGATGCTTTTTGGAAATAAGTGGGCCCATGTCAAAACCCGCTTCAGTAGCGGGTCCCACTGTCATGTTCGCGGCTATGTCTGCTATGCCAGAGACAACCTTTTCGTAAATCGTTTCCTGCACGTATAGACGCGACCCGGCAACACATACCTGGCCAGCGTGGGAAAATATTCCCGCAGCAGCACCGGCGATTGCCTCGTCGATGTCGGCATCGTCGAAGATAATCATCGGTGATTTTCCGCCCAATTCCAGCGACACTTTCTTCAGGTTTCCCCGCGCAGCATCGATGATGGTTTTGCCTACCTTGGTGGAGCCTGTAAAGGAAATTTTATCGACGTTAGGGTGTTCCGCTAAATGTTGACCCGCCGTGCCACCTTCTCCGAGAAGCAGATTGAATACCCCCGATGGTACTCCGGCCTCAACGATTAGTTCCGCCATTCGAACTGCGGATAGGGGGGTCTCACTTGCCGGTTTCAATATACAGCTGCAACCGGCGGCGAGAGCCGGTGCTACTTTCCATGCAGCCTGAACCAGCGGGCCGTTCCATGGGACTATCAATGCTACTACGCCAATCGGTTCGCGGCGACTGTATGTATGAAATTCTGTTCCGGGGACGCTTGATATTTGCTTGGTCGCGCCTTCTATTTTGGTGCACCAGCCAGCGTAATATCGAAAGCACTCGGCGGCAAACGGTATTTCCCCCTCTAAAGTCGGGGTAAAAGGTTTGCCGCCATCAAGCATTTCCAGCTCGGCCAGTTCAGCGGCATTGGCCTCCATCAAATCAGCTACTCGCCACAGTATTTTGGCGCGCGCTGCGGGGGTGAGCCCGGTCCAGCTACCGGCATCAAAACTTCGGCGAGCTGCAGCGACAGCTTTGTCGCAATCGATGGTTGATGCCACAGCGGCTGTGCCGATGATGCTACCGGAAGATGGGTCGATAACGTCGCTCAATTCGCCGTCGGCACCGTCTATCCAGTTCCCATCGATGTGCAGTTGCTGCGGACGAGACAGACGACTCGCAACAGTCTCACTCATTGTCCATGCTGTCATTGCGCCATGTAATCCTTGAGTGCGTCCAGAACCGCGAGGTTCTCCGACTCTACCCCGATAGTGATCCGCAGGAATTGGTCAGAGCCTCCTGTAGGTCTTGGAATAATTCCGCGCTGCTGCAGGAAGCTGGCCGCATTTGTGCCATTTTTGCCAGTGTCAGTGGCAAATTTGAGTAAGTAAAAATTTGCCTGACTAGGGATCACTGTCATTCCGAGTAGGGACAACTTACTGGTAAGCTCGGACCGCCAATAATCATTCTCGCGGCACACCTGCGCCGTATAAGCGTGATCCAATACTGCAGCAGTCGCTGCAGCCAGGGCAGGACCATTAGTATTGAAAGGCGTGCGAATACGCTGAACCAGTTCGAATACCTCTTTGGAGCAATGGGCCCAGCCAATGCGCAGCGCTGGGAGGCCGTAAATTTTTGAAAAGGTACGCGTCACAACGACGTTGTTAAACTCCTCGACGAGAGCGTGGCCATCAAAGAAGTCTGTAGCGGTTACGTATTCGGCATAGGCATCGTCGATCAAAAACAGGCAGTTATCGGGAAGCCCTGCGTGCAACCGGCGCAGTTCTTGTTCGGTGATGTATGTGCCGGTTGGATTGTTCGGGTTGGCGATCGTACAGAAACGTGTTTTTTCGGTTACTCGTTCCAGTAGAGCATCGACATCCACGCGGTAATTTTTTTCAGGGGCTATAACCAGTTCTGCGCCTTGTGCGATACAGTGGATGTTACTCATGATGAAACCATTCTCGCTTAACAGTGCCTCGTCACCGCCGCCAACATAGGCTCTTACCATGAGCTGAATAAGTTCATCGGATCCGTTGCCGCACAAGATTTGTTGTGGATCCAGCGCGTGAACTTCAGCAATAGCTTCCCGCAGTCCCAGCTGAGAGCCATCGGGATAGCGATTTAAGTCTTTGGCCGCTTCCAGGTACGCTGCCAGCGCTCTGGGTGACGGCCCCTGGGACGATTCATTCGATGACAGCTTGATTGGATTGCCGACTCCTTGCAGTGTGCTCTGACCCTGCACGTAAGGCTTCAGACGCAATACACCTGGACGCGGCTCTAAACTCATGAACATACCTCACGACGATTTTGTGGCAGCATCAGGAATGGCCATGGCGCTGGAAAAAACTCTTCGATAGCGACCTCGATAATTGCCGGTCCCGACGCTGCGAAAGCAGTTTTGATCGCACTCCTCATCGACTCAGGGTCAGTGGCGAGCAGTCCCAGTGCGCCAAAGCTCTCTGCCAGTTTTACGAAGTCTGGGTTGTGTAAGTCAGAGCAGATGACGCGGCCATCGAACCATTCTTTTTGTTGTCTTTGAACATTGGTGTAACGCTTGTCGTTAAATATGATGGTGACAAGGGGTAGCTGGTATTGCACGGCAGTTGATAATTCCTGGATATTAAACATGATACCGCCATCACCACTGACCTGGATCACGCGTTTATCCATATTGCCGGCCATTACTCCCAACGCTGTGGCGTAACCATAGCCCAGGGTGCCCTGATAGCCGGCGCTGATATGTTGTCGCGGTTGATATACTGGAAAGCCGTACCAGGATACAAAGCCAACCTGGGTGACCTCGTCGACAAAAATACCGTCGCGAGGTAACTCCTCACGGATGACGTCCAGGTAGGCCATTTG
>JBLHKV010000361.1:0-3365 GCA_047618115.1 Halieaceae bacterium
CTGGGTCAAAAGTGACTCTGCCTCGACATCAGCCCCCGGCCACCACCAGCGGGTCCACGGTCTGGCAGACTTTGGTGGCTGTGCAATTGACGCCCAGGAAAAATCACGAACCAGAGGTGGCGCGACAACCGGGGTAGCAGGCTCCGCAGTGACGTAACTCGCGATACTTTGCTGCCCCACCGGGTTTGCGGGTGGAACGAGAAAGGAATTTACCGAGAGCATAAACCAGGTGCCGGCGCCGACAACGACTATTGCCAGCACTCCGAGAATGCACGCCAACCAAATGGCGATACGTTTCAGCATCGGATTTTTCCGCTATTCCCCGCGCAGTTGATGTGCGGCTGCCAAAATATACAGATCACGCTAAACGCAGTAGCAACTCGACTACAGCCGCCGGCTCTGTAATCATCAGATCGTGCCCTGTATTCACATCCCACAAACGCCCTTCCGAGCTCGCCCTCAGAGCCTCGGCGTCTCTAAAAGGCAATGTCTCAGTGCAGACAATATGAGTCTCGGGTATCTTGCGCATTGCAGTTTCATTATTGAGCAAAAGTTTTTGCTCAAAGCACTTCCACGGGTGTGGGGTCAACTTCGGCCGCATCCACTCAATCTGCTGCGGATCGGTGACGCCGTAATAACTCATTGGATCCTCGCCCGGAAAGAGAACCAACTCAACGCCATCTACCACACGGCCATCTGCCCGGGCAGCTTCCATCAACGGCCCAGCCACATCCACAAGTGACTGACCGTTCTGGGGATTGGCGGCATCGAGGTACACCATGTTGCCTATCCGGTCCGTCGCCCGATCGGCTATGCCGGTAATCACCATACCGCCGTAGCTGTGGCCCACCAGAATCACGTCGTGCAGGTCTTCAAACTGTAGCAGATTGACCACGTCGGTGATGTGCATATCCAGGTCTATATCCGCGCTCAGGAGGTGCTCGCGCTCGCCCAGCCCGGTCAGAGTTGGGGCATACACTTCGTGTCCCTGGGCACGCAGAATCCGCGCCACCGGCTGGTAGCACCACCCCCCGTGACCGCCACCGTGCACCAGAACGTAAGTCGCCATGTTGAGTTCCTTGAAAAGTTTAACTTAATGATCTCGTGGATATCTCTAGAGCAACTAACTATACTCAACTATTAAATAAACACCAGTGTTGCTTTATAAGTGCCCTGCAGGGTACTGCAGCCCGACCGCCAGACAGGCGAACTATGCGAAGTTGCGGACCGGAGAACAAATGAAGAGCGAAGATGACGTGCTAGATCTAAAGGGCCAGGCGGTATTCGTCAGCGGCGCTGGCCAGGGTGCGGGTCGAGCCATTGCGCTGACCCTGGCTAGGCACAACGCCGGTGGCGTAGCGGTAAACGATTTTGTGGCGGAGCGCGCTGAAGCGGTGGCCAATGAGATAAAAGCCCTGGGTGTCAACGCAGTTGCCGCACCCGCGGATGTCGGTGACCTGGACGCCGTCACGTCCGCGATGAGTGCCGCGCAGGAATCGCTTGGACCCCTAACACTACTGGTCAACAATGCCGGCAATGCCGGCCCGTCCAGCACCATGGGGTTCTCGCCGGAATTCTGGCAGACCGAACCCGAAGACTGGGACCGCTATTTTCGCACCAACCTGTACGGGGTCATGAACTGCTGCCGCGCGGCACTACCGGGCATGGTCGAACAGAACAGAGGCCGCATTGTCTCCATCATCTCCGATGCGGGCCGTGTGGGCGAAGCGAGGCTGGCCGCCTACTCAGCCGCCAAGGCCGGTGTCGCCGGTTTTATGCGAGCTATTGCACGGGAAACCGGGCGCTATGGTATTACCGCCAATTCAATTTCCCTGTCGACGCTGGAGCCGGCCCTGGACGAAGATGACATGGCGAAGTTCATGGCCGATGAACGAACCAGATCACAACTATCCCGGTACGCCATCCGGCGCTTTGGACAACCGGAGGATGTGGCCAATATGGCCTTGTTCCTTTGCTCCGATGCCGCCGAGTGGATTACCGGGCAGACCTATCCCGTCAATGGTGGCTACTCGTTTACCCAGTAGCACGAACGAATAACGTACCCTGATGAACGGGGCCGACATCGGATTCAGACTCGGAGAAAATTAATGGATACAGAACATCAGCAGCTGGCAACTTTGCTGGCCAAAGAAGAAATTCGCGAACTGGTCCTTCTTTACAGCCGTGGCGTAGACCGCAAAGACCCGGACCTGTTGCGCACGCTATACACCCAGGACGCGACCGATACACATGGAGATACCTTCGACGGCCCGGCCGGCGGGTATGTGGATTTTCTCGAACAGGCCTTTCCATTTATGCGATACAGCGGCCACCATGTCTGCAATCACCTCATTTCTATCGACGGCGATGAGGGTGAAGGCGAGGTCTATGCAATCGCCTATCACATCTTACCGGATGGTAATGATGGCTGGATCGAGGATTTAATGTGCGTACGCTACCTGGACCACTATCGCCGTGAGCACGATACTCACTGGCGTTTCGCGAAGCGCGTTGTCACTTACGATGCGCGCAATCGACGTCCTATCTCGGCTCCGGAAGCTACAAGCGCTCAAGACCCGAGTTATACAGACTTCAGTCATCTCTTGTTTGCTCGCGGTGCGAGGACCTGAACAACAGGACCACCGCAAATAGGCGCAAGCGCGCCCTGGACGTTTAACTATGAGCGCTTGTGCTTACCCCAACCTTTACCGTTATCCAAAGTTCCAAAAAGCCAGTCATAAAACAGTGAGATAGTGGCAAAGTTGCCGCCGATAAACCTCGCGTGATGTACATGGTGCATGTCGGATATGTACTTCAGATACTTGAAGGGAAAATGGTCCGCCTCCATCAAGTCGTGGTTGTGTTGGTTGATGGCGGAGAAAGCCACAAAGGTAACCACCACCGTTGCCACATGGAACTCGCCCATCATCATAGCCAGCACCCAAATGGTAGCTGCGTAGAGCGCAATACCCAGGCAGGTTTCAAGAGGATGCAGGTAGGCGGAATCCATACGACAGGGATTTTTCATCTGATGATGGACTGCGTGAACCCACTTCAGCGGCGCCCCTAGAGGGCCATCGTGAAACAGGAAGCGATGCACCAGATAATAGACAAAATCATAGGCCATCAGAATAATAAAAATATCCAGCAACATCTCCCACCAGGGCTGATCTGCAGCAGTGACGCTAAAGGGTATAATCAGAAAAAAGACAGCTAGCTGTGTCAGCAACCCCCAGGTTCTGCTGCGCTTTTGTATAGGAGCATAGTAGCCGCGCGTTACCCTTTCTTCGGCGGCTGCAACATTGAGCTGCTGGGTTTTTTTTAACGCTGGACTCAGCAGCAGCATAGACCCCCCGACAATGAAA
>JBLHKV010000362.1:0-3351 GCA_047618115.1 Halieaceae bacterium
GCTCGCTGTCGAAGCGTATGTCATTGGCGATGAAGGGTTCGTCCAGTACCTGTTCAACCACCAGATGACGCCCCTGATCAACCTCCAGGACCCGGTCCTCACGCAATTCAGGTCTGCATAGGTTCAGGGCATTGGCGCGCTCGGCCAGCGTCGTCAGGACATCAATTTCACTCAACGCGGCCGCGCTGTTCTGAAGATTAGCCAGCTCGCCGTTGAGGGTGTCCAGTAGCGTTTCGTACAGCCATTTTTCTCGCGTCAATGCGCGACCATTGGCACTGAGTACTTTATCCTCGTGTTCTTTCAGCTCTGGTGTGATGTAACGTTCCGCGTTCTTAAGCGTCTGGCGGCGAATATAGTCCGCAGGCATCTCGGCAGATTGGGACTTGCCAACCTCTATGTAGTAACCGTGAACACGGTTGTAGCCAACCTTTAGCGTATTGATACCCGTGCGGGTGCGCTCTCGGGTTTCGATATCGATGAGAAATTGACCGGCGTTGCGGCTGAGTGCCCGCAATTCGTCGAGCTCGGGGTCAAATCCGTCGGCAATGACCCCACCTTCGCGCATGACCACCGGAGGATTCTCCTTCACCGCGCGAGCTAACAGGTCGGTCAACTCTGGGAACTCCGCCGCTGAATTGGCGAGTCCTCGCAGGTGTGGCGTGGTTAGTATCGCCATATCACTTTGTACTGTGGGTAGGGCGGCCAGGGACATACCCAGGCGTTCCAAGTCGCGCGGTCTGGCCGAGCGCAGTGCAATACGCGTAAGAATCCGCTCCACATCGCCGATGGGCTTCAGGCTCAGGCGCACCTGTTCATAGGTAACGTCGGTGAGCAATTCCGCAATCGACTCCTGCCGTGACTCGAGCGCTGCTTTTTGGTTCAGGGGGCGGTGTAACCAACGACGCAGATTTCTACTCCCCATCGCGGTTACAGCCGTATCAAGCACTGAGAAAAGAGTGTTTTCAGTGCCGCCGGTAAGATTGATGTCTAACTCCAGGTTGCGACGACTGGCACTGTCGAGTACAACGCTGTCCTCCCGTCGTTCCCTGGTGATTTGACGAATGTGTGGCAGCGCAGTTCTTTGGGTATCTTTAACATACTGCAACAGGCAACCTGCCGCTGGCACCGCCAGAGTCAGGTCTTCACAACCAAAGCCGCTGAGATCTCTGGTGCCCAGCTGTTCGGTAAGAATTCTATGGGCGGCATCTCCGGCGAATGCCCAGGGAGGCTGACGGCGTGCGCCGGGCCACTGACTAAACATGGCGTCTGGTAAGTCTTCGTTGTAAAGCAATTCAGCTGGCGCCAAGCGCTGTAGCTCGCTGGCAAGGTCGTCCTCATTGTCTACCTCCAAAAGAGTAAATCGACCCGAGGCCAGATCCAGTGCCGCTAGCCCAAATCTTTTTTCTGTACCGTGCAAAGCCACTAGCAGATTATCCCGCCCCGACTCCATCAGGGCTTCGTCGCTGAGCGTGCCGGGGGTAATAATGCGCATCACCTTGCGATCGACTGGGCCAATACTCGTGGCCGGGTCGCCGACCTGTTCACAGATCGCTACAGACACACCGCTTCGCACCAGCTTTCCCAGGTAGGATTCAGCGGCGTGATAGGGCACCCCACACATGGGGATTGGGTCTGCTCCGGATTTTCCGCGGGCGGTGAGGGTTATACCCAGAAGTTCAGCCGCTCGCCTGGCGTCGTCGTAAAATAACTCGTAAAAGTCACCCATGCGGTAAAACACCAGCTCATTGGGGTGTTCAGCTTTGATTCCCAGATACTGCTGCATCATAGGAGTATGCTGGTTTGGACTCTTGGCTGCTTTCACATTGGGGCGAGGGTAAATTGGAAAAGCGGATTATGGACCATCGGGGTCAACGATGAAACCACTCCAGTGCAACTGTATCAAGTCTCTGTAACCTCGAGGGTTTTAGCTGTCACCACGGCGAGCCGACCCGTAAAATGGTGGCAACTACCGGGGTTTGCTATGAACAAAAAGCTGTGATATCCGATTATCGTGCTAGCAGTCACCGCGATCTTGACTACGCTCATGATCGCTACCCGGCCGCAACTGGCCGCGGAGGAGTTTGAGGAGGTGCTCACCAACGTTCGAGCAATGACGGTACGTTCTCGCGCCGAGCACCTGTTAGCGACACGGTCGAACTGGCGTTTACAGCAGAAGCTTTCAAAGTAGGGGACGCCATTGATATTGAATTGCGCGGTAATAACGTCGATAACCTGAAGGCCTCCGCGGCCGAGATTCGCAGCGCGTTGCAGCAGTACCCCGGAGTGTTGGATATAAATGACACCGTTCGGGCCGGCAAGCAGCAAGTTCAGCTGTATTTATTGCCGCAGGCGCGCAATCTTGGCTTGACACTGGAGGACCTGGGTCAGCAGGTCCGGCAGGCTTTTTACGGCAATGAAGCGCAGCGTATACAGCGTGGAAAAGATGATATGCGCGTGATGGTGCGCTTTCCAGAAGCGCAGCGTCGGTCTCTGGGCGCTTTGGAGAATATGCGAATTCGAACAAGTGAGGGTATTGAAGTGCCTTTTTCTGGGGTCGCACAGACCAGCCTCACACGCGGCCACACGACCATCACGCGCGACGATGGTCAGCGGGTCGTTCACGTCATCGCCGATGTTAATCGAAAAGTGAACACGCCCGAGCGCATTATTAAATCTATGGAACGCAATGTATTTCCGGATGTGCAGAGCAGGTATTCCGATATCGGCATTACCCTGAGCGGCGAGGCTGAAGAGAGTATTAGTGATATGAACGGTCTGTTGCGCATGATTATACTGGCTTTGCTGGTTATCTATGCACTACTGGCCATTCCACTGAAGTCCTACCTGCAGCCATTGGTCATTATGTGCGTTATTCCGTTTGGTGCGGTGGGCGCTATCCTCGCCATTTCGTGCTTGGCTTAGATTTGGGGTTATTTTCGATGCTCGGCATCGTGGCCTTATCGGGGGTGGTGGTAAATTCCAGCCTGGTTCTGGTCGACTCGATAAACCGCATGCGCAAGAGCAATGACGATTTAGAAGCGGTGCTATGCGCAGCGGGGGCCGCTAGATTCAGGCCGATCGTACTCACCTCTGCAACTACCTTTGTTGGGCTGATTCCTCTTATTGCCCTGTCCGACCTTTCGACCCAGATGTTTGTGCCCATGGCCACATCGCTAGCTTCGGGAGCCGTCGTTGCGACACTGATAACTCTATTCCTGGTCCCTAGCCTCTATCTGACCATGGTGGAGTGGACCCAAGATGGGGATAACACCACCGATTAGACCCGGCATTTGAAAAATATTTCACCAAGGGCTTGCAATTAACCGGCAAAGTACTGATTATACATACAGT
>JBLHKV010000363.1:0-3327 GCA_047618115.1 Halieaceae bacterium
AAGTCAGAAAGCAGGTCTTTTTGAGAGTGCTTAGAGCTCGATTCTGAAGCCATCATTTAAAATTTTTTTCCACAGAACACAAACGAGAGCACTGTGCGTACGATCAGAAATTTGCTCCAGGACTTTTCACACAGCCACGGTCGTTAGCGGAAGTACCATGATGGCTGTTTAATATTTGATCCGCCACCGACCCAAAGCGGCATTGACTAGATACAGCTTGCCACGTTGTACTGTCCACATGGGCCGATGTTGGCACTGCCACATATGGTGTGTGTACCCGCGTGCTAGACATACCTGCAAGGACTTACTACTCTGCTGGCACGTCTACTACTAACAATAACTATATCAGGGACGGATCATGGGACTAACTCAAAGTATTTTACGCGGTAAGCACGTCTATCCGGACACGCTGGCCATGTCGTTTGCCTCACGTGAAACCACCTACGGTCAGTTACACGACAAGGTAGCACTGTGTGCCGGCGCCTTCGCTGAGTTGGACCCAGAGGTGAAGGGCACGGTAGGTATCTTGTCGATGAACAGCGACTACGCCATCGTGTCATTTTACGGTGCGTGCTGGGCAGGTAAAGTCCCCAACTATCTCAACATTCGCTGGTCGGCCCACGAGCTGCATGCCTCCATCGATGACTTTGCGCCCTCGATACTCACGGTTGACGATGCTTTTCTCGAAATGGGTCTGTCCCTGTTGCAGCTCTGCGATTCGATTGAACACCTTGTGTACCTGGGCGATTCGGTGGACCTGCCCGAGGGAGTATTGTCTCTGAGCGATCTTATGGCCAACGTGGTGCCCATCGAAAACCGTTGTGGCAGCGGCGACGACATGGCATTCCTGAATTACACCGGCGGTACCACAGGAAAGGGCAAAGGGGTTATCCACACCCACGCCAGTCATATGGCCGGTATGAACATGACAATTGCCGAGGGCTTATTCCCGTTCGGTAAAAGTCTTGTCGCCATGCCCTTTTTCCACATTGGCGGGTTAGGGCTTTCCAATGCTTGCTTAATGAGCGGCAGCACCATGTATATCCTGGAAGCTTTCGATCCCTTGAGCGTCTTGCGCACAGTGCAGGACAACAAAATTGAAAACGTGCTGTTAGTGCCGACCATGATGCAAATGGTATTGCGTCATCCGGCGTTTGCCGAGTACAACTGGAGCTCGGTCAAAAACATGCGCTACGGAGCGTCGCCCATTGATGAATCTCTACTCATGGAATTGAAAGAGGCCTTTCCCGCGGCCAACTTCATGCAGGTGTATGGGCAAACCGAAGGCGTGCCCGCGACCATTCTGCACAACAACGACCACAATCAGGCGGCGGTAGACTCTGGCCGTATCCGTTCAGCCGGTCGCGCGGCACTGGGCTGCGACATCGAAATTCGCGACGCCGAGGGTAACTCCCTACCGGTGGGCGAAATAGGCGAAGTGGCACTGCGTGGCCCACACATCATGAAGGGCTACCTCAACATGCCGGAACAAACCGCCAAGGCCTTGCAGGGTGGCTGGCTCATCACGGGTGACGCGGGCTACCTCTCATCCGAGGGCTACCTGCATGTTGTCGACCGCATCAAAGACATGATTATCACTGGCGGTGAAAACGTCTACTCCGCCGAGGTGGAAGCCACCATGTGCCTGCATAGCGCGGTGGAGCAATGTGCCGTGGTAGGTCTGCCCGACGAGAAGTGGGGCGAACGGGTACACGCCGACGTGATCCTGAAACCCGGCATGAGCGCTACAGCGGAAGAGCTCACCGCCCACTGCCGTGAATCTCTGGCCGGCTTTAAACTACCGCGCTCAGTCACCCTGGTCGACGAGATTCCACTGACCGCTGTTAACAAGGTGGATAAGGTGGCGATTCGGGCGCGCTACACCGGCTGAGGGAACTCAGCCTTCGACACGCCTGCGGAAAATAAGTAGGGTAATTGCTGATTTATAATCAAATACAGGGCGTTAATCGGAGTATCTATTCGTCATAGGCGTTGGCACACCTTAGATTCTTACGGATAGCATAAAGCTCATCCGTAGAAAGTTTGGTTAGGAGCTTTTCCTCGAGCACTCCGGTTTCAACCCTGCCTAATGTAAATTTCAAAGCATCGAAAGTGTGCCACGTCAGATAGCCGCAATGATGAGCTACGTTACCTACTAGGTTGTCGTAGTCCACAGCTACGTAGATGCCTTTGGCGGGTGCTTCTGGAATGTTGTCGTAGACGGTGATTCTATAGAGGTTGATTTCATTTTTCGCTCCTCTAACTGTTTTTGAACTGCTTGAAGAACCGGCATCCTGTGGAGCGCCCAAATTCTTCAACCCTACACTCGCATCCTCACCCAGATTTGAATACATTTGTTCAAAGTGTTGTTTTGATAGTTCTCGAACCCGTTTCCGTACGTCTTCAACCGCTTTGTTGTCCTCCAGTTGAGGGATGCGGCGCTGAGGTGCAACCCTAGGATTTTCGGCAACACATTTAAGTCTCTGTACCATCTCGAACCAATCCTCTTCCTTCGGCCCGGTCACAGATTCGCTCTTTTCAAACTTGTAACGACCAAGATCGACGTAACGATCACCACATAGCGAAGTTGCGATCGTGGCGATTCGACTCGTCGCGGCCGTTACGTTCGTTATTGTTTTAGATCGAAGCGTGATCTCGAAATTGCTATCGTCTATTTTTCGCATCGATACTTGATCGGTATCTGCGAACGCAGAGGCACATGCAAAGGCAACCAGAAATCCGGTGCAAACAACAATGGGCTTCGCGAACTGCCGTAGGTACGCATCCCTAAAATTACCTAGCGGAGAAAATGGAAATAGATGTGCCAATTTTGGACCCGTTCCTGATGGCTGAGTAAACATCTTAATGCAAACGCCAGATGTCTGCTTCAGGCTAAAATGTAGAAGTTCAATGATATCTGTTTAATATTTAACCAACTCGTCTTCAATCGACCCTTTAAAGACGCTCATATTCTCGGATTCTGTTTGCGCGGACTATAGATTGCGCAATATAGGAGGTGAGATGTTGATGATCAATGGCTCTACCGCTGGGGACAACGAATGACCTGAAGAAACCTTATAATTATCAAAAAACTGGCTTGATTAATTTTAGTATAAATTTGATCTGCGTTTTGATCAGAGGAAATGTCGTACCTTATTCTCAGTTGGGTGAATCGCCGACGATTTACTTAGCTTCGCGAGCCTAATATAGGTAAATATTTTATTAGAAATCCACCGGCAACTAGTGCCAGAAGAAAATTCGTTAGGCCACCAGGCAACTCACGCCCCAGGGGCTCCTGTCAGGCACGGGACATGAATTCTGTCAATT
>JBLHKV010000364.1:0-3297 GCA_047618115.1 Halieaceae bacterium
TCAGCGTGTTTCACAATGTGTGCAGCCATCGAGGGATGGTGCTCATTCGAGAGGAAATCGAAGTACAGGGCTCGGTGCGTTGCCCCTATCATTCGTGGACTTACGATCTCGATGGAAATCTAAAAGGCACTCCGCATATAGGCGGTGTTGGCGTACACACCGTGGAGGGTTTTTCCTGCGAGAACAATGGCCTGAAGCGTATTCGCAGCCATAGCTGGTTGGGTATTATTTTTATCAACTTGTCTGGCACTGCACCGGCCTTCGAAGAGCGTATTTCTCCACTGGAGAAACGTTGGGTTGCGTTTACACAGAGTATTGACAAGCTGCGCGTGCCTAAATCTGGCGGCGAGATGGAGTTGACCATCAATTGTAATTGGAAGCTGGCGGTGGAGAACTATTGTGAGTCGTACCACCTACCGTGGGTTCATCCTAGCCTGAATACCTACTCACCCCTGAGTGAGCACTTCAACATTACGGTCGCCGATAGCATGGCTGGACAAGGTACCCGAGTTTACAACCTGGCTGAAATTGCCGGTACGAGCCTGCCAACCTTTCCGGATTGGCCAGAAGAACAGAAGCGCCACGCCGAATACATTTCCCTGTATCCCAATGTACTGTTGGGGGTCCAGGTGGATCACGTGTTCGTGATTATCCTTCATCCCGTGGCTCACAATAAAACAGTAGAGAGTATGCAGCTGTTCTACGTGGGAGAGGAGGCTACGGCAGATGTCTATGCCGCCAACCGACAGTCAGTGCTGGATGCGTGGAAAGTAGTGTTCGCAGAGGACATTTTTGCAGTGGAGGGCATGCAGCGAGGACGGGCATCGCCAGGGTTCAAAGGTGGCGTGTTCTCCCCCGTCATGGATGCGCCCACCCACCATTTTCACAAGTGGGTCGCTGAGAGATACATACAGGGGCAGGCGGGGCTGCCACCCGAGGCCCAAAGCTAACAACTGCTCGGGTATCTGCCCAGCTTGCAAGTTTTGTTCATATTAATTGCACATTTGCCGATTAACATCCGCTATAAATATGATTGGGACCCAGCACTTGCCATGGAAAGTACTCGAATGAAATTGATTATCTCGCTACTGTTTTTATTGCTACTTCAAGCTTGTAAGCATCCTCTTGCCATTATCGGACAGGGCGATATTGTCGACCTCAATGGCGGTGTCTTCGGTTGCACCTACGAGGAGTTCCAAGCTGATGAGGTCGCGTGTGAAAACGACGTCCAGGATGATTACTACGTCAATTATCAGGCTGTTCCACACGTGGGTTGGCAGTTCTCCCACTGGGATGGCGCTTGTGGACATTTTTCAGAAGGAGAAAATTGCCGTTTCGAGGTTGACGAGGTATTGATTGCTTACTGGGATGCGAACATTGAGGAAGTTATCGAGCCTCTGACTGCTGTTTTTGTAGCAATCGACACCGCCGGTGTTTTATGTGACTACAGTGACACGACGCTTAATTCGCAAGCATCGCTCACCTACACCAGTACTTC
Source organism: Halieaceae bacterium (assembly GCA_047618115.1). GTDB lineage: Bacteria > Pseudomonadota > Gammaproteobacteria > Pseudomonadales > Halieaceae > CALJGI01. Next base: position 1,499 of record JBLHKV010000364.1, read on the forward strand.
GCAATGGACTTGTACGGATACAACTCGCGAGTTAACCGCGAACGGCATTCCAGATCACGACGTTGGAGCGTTTCCTAACGCTAACAATCCCAACACCATATCTGAGCAGACCGTGTCGGCCAGTTACCCACTTACGCCCGACGAGACGACGTCAGCCACCCCGTTGGGTGGCCCTGCTGGCACCACCGGATATGTACTCAACGGCATCAAGATCGATGCCGGTACGGCCGGTTCTTGTGATGATTCGGGTACATCTTGTAGCCTGATTGGCAACAGCGGTAGCTGGAGTATTGAAGCGCTGGGTCAAACCGCCTTCGACTTTGGTACCGACGATAATAATGCGCACGTCCAGCCCGGTGGTGTGTATCACTACCATGGGATGCCCGAAGGCTTTATAAGCAAGCAAGGAGGCAACAGCTCGACCATGACGATTATCGGTTGGGCAGCTGATGGCTTTCCCGTCTATGCGCGCTATGGCTACAGCGTTGCAGGTGATGCCACTTCGACGCTTAAATCGGTCACGGGTAGCTATCAGTTAGTCGGTGACGTGAGCGGCTCCAGGCCTTCGACAGACAGCTTCCCATTAGGTACGTTTTCTCAAGATTGGGAGTACGTAGAGGGGTCGGGGGATTTGGATGAATGCAACGGTCGTATGGGCGTAACCCCTGAGTTCCCCGCCGGTATTTATCATTACTTTGCCACCGACAGCTATCCGTACTTGCAACGCTGTGTAAAAGGTGAGGTTGAAGTTACCGGTGGAATGCCGCCCTTCCCACAATAGCGCAGAGCATAAGAGCGGTGGATTGCATGTACCTTTTTTTAGACACATGAAGATGTCTATGTGGGCCGGGGCAATCAGTTTGTTCATGGTTGAGCTCGCGCATGCCCACCTGATGGTTGCCCAGCACGGTACCCTGAACATACTCGATGATAGGGTCTTCATGGTGCTGTCACTGCCTATCTCAGCCTTTGAGGGCATTGATGATGACAGCGATGGCCGGGTATCGATGATCGAGTTCAACCTTCACCGAGCCTCAATAGTCGAAACGATTAAAAAAGAAGTCAGGTTGAGCGACGAATTTGGAGAGTGCTCCTTGCGAGATATCATGCTCTCACCAGTGCTACCCCATGATGCGTCAAGTGAATCGCTATATCAGCTTGCTGTGATGGGGAAATTTACATTAGATAATCCGAAGAGCTTATTGCGCTTTCATAGTGGTCTTTATGGTAAACAAGCGGCCGAGAAGATTCTGGAAATCACTGCGACGAAGAAATCTGTAGAGCAAAAGCATGTTTTTGAATTAACGCCAATAGCGTCCGCTGTCGTGCTATTCCGCGATAATGAATAGATCGTTGTTCTCGCAAAAGCCGCTGCCAGGCACACAATGCTAGCTCATACACAAAAAGCTCTCGAGGAATTCTGCGCTGCCGAAGATTTGCCTGCCGATTATTCTACATTGGCGAAGCGTTGGTTTGCTCCACTTGCTGAGCACATACGTTTGCGCTACCAGAGTAAAGCATGTCGATTGTTAGTAGGAGTACACGGCGCTCAGGGTACCGGTAAGACAACCTTGTGCCGAGTGCTGGAGCTGTTGTTGGCGGAGCGTGGTGTCCGGGCAGTGACACTTTCATTGGACGATTTTTACCTCGGCCGCGCGGCGAGACAGCAATTAGCGGAGACGGTACACCCCTTGCTCGCAACCCGGGGTGTACCGGGAACACATGACGTCGGGTTGTTGGAGAACACACTTGATCGACTGCTTTCAGGTGGGTTTTGTGAGGTTCCGCGTTTTGATAAA
>JBLHKV010000365.1:0-3297 GCA_047618115.1 Halieaceae bacterium
AGGGTAAATCTGAGCAGACCGGGATACGATAGTCGAGAAAGCCAGGGTTCTGCAAGCGCCCGTCTTCGCCATAAATATACTCTTCGTTCAACGCCCAACCTATGCCCTGTGCGGCGCCGCCCTGAAATTGTCCCTCAACGTAGGTAGGGTGAATCGCCTTCCCCGCGTCCTGGATCACAGTATAACGAATGACTCGGGTTCCACCTGTTTCTGGATCTACCTCAATATCACAAATATGGCTAGCAAACGACACTCCAGCATTATCGGCAACCGACTCGTTGTGACCTGCTATGGGGCCGCCAGTATTAGGCGATTCTGCGGCGATATCTGCCAGGGAAAGCTTACCCAACTTACTATACTTTTTCCCGTTCGCCTTAGCGTGACCCTCTTCCCACACGACACTTTCAAGCGGGATGTCCCACATCAACGCAGCGCGCTGGCGCATTTCTTCAATGGCTTTGCGGGCGGCAAAAATCGTGGCCATTCCAGAGGAGAACGTGCCACGACTACCGTCGGTCATGTCGTTGTGTCCCAGTGAGCCGGTGTCGCCGATGTGCGCCTTGATCTTTTCATAGGGAATACCCAGCTCCTCAGCTGCGATAAGTGACAATGACGCGCGCGACCCGCCAACATCTATGGTTCCAACGGTCAGTGAGACGGTACCGTCTGTGGCAATATTGAGATTAGTACAGGTTTGTCCGCCAAAATTAAACCAAAATCCACAGGCCATTCCTCGACCTTGATTTTTCTTCAGCCGCGCCCGCATATGTGGGTGATTCTTGGCTGCATCGAGGGTCGGACCAATACCGATAGGGCCATAAACTGGACCATATGAAGCACGCGTTCCTTCCTTTGCGGCATTCTTGATCCGAAAATCAACCGGGTTCATTCCAATTTCCTTGGCAACCATGTCGATGGTGCTCTCCACCGCGAAAGCGACCATGGGTGCTGATGGCGCTCTATAGGCAGCCACCTTGGGTCTATTAACCACAACATCATAGCCCTGGGTTTTGACATTTTTCAGGTTATAGCAGGCATAGCTGGTCATAGCACCAAACATGGCCCACTGACCCGGAAATGCGCCGCCCTGATAGCGCAGCGCTGCGTATGCTGAAGTAATCGTTCCGTCTTTTGTGGCACCAATCTTAATATCCACCGACGTCGATGAAGTTGGTCCGCTGGCCCGAAAAACCTCCTCTCGGGTCATCACCATTTTGACCGGACGATTTGCCTTACGTGATAAAGCCAGCGCCACGGGTTCTATCCACACGTGTGTCTTGCCACCAAAACCGCCGCCAATTTCTGACGCGGTTACCTTAAGTTTGGCTACATCCATGCCCAGCAATGTTGCGCACATATCGCGATAGGCAAAATGACCCTGTGTAGTCACCCACAGCTCGCCGGAACCGTCTGAATTGACGCTTGCCAGGCACGCATGGGGTTCAATATAGCCCTGGTGGGTCTGTTCGGTTTTATAGCTTTTCTCAACTATTACGTCCGCCTCGGCAAAACCGGCCTCTATGTCCCCGTGCCCAAACTCCGTGACTGCAACGAGATTTGAAGGTTTTGTGGGTTTAGGCTCGATACCGCTGGTAAAGATAGTGTCGTGTATAACGGGAGCACTCTCTAGCAGGGCTTCGTCAACATCGGTTACATGGGGCAATATTTCGTAACTCACAGCAATCAGCTGCAAAGCTTTGCGAGCTGTTCGTTCATCGATAGCAGCAACAGCGGCGATAGCGTGACCGTCGTAAAGTACGCGACCCCTCGCCAGGCAATTCTCAAGGACATCTCGCGCCTCAGCGTTATCGCCGGTCAAGTCTGGCAGGTCAGTAGACGTTACGACTGCCTTTACCCCACTCAGCTTTTCCGCTTTAGAAGTGTCTATCTTCTTAATAAGAGCATGAGCGTGGGGCGAGCGTAAAACGAGTGCAACCAGCTGTCCCGGAGCCACTGCATCGGCTCCATACTTGGCTCGCCCGGTTACTTTGTCGATTCCATCGGGTCGCTTGACGCGAGAACCGATGACTTGAAATTTCTGCTTGGTGTAACTGGGGTCGTTTACCATATCAGTTTCCTATCGATACACTGCGCATCAGTTTTTCTCAAAAAATTAAGGTGTCGAAATCGTTAAGATTTCTTCTGCATGTCTTTAGCAGCTGCTTGCACTGCCCTCACTATTTTATCGTAGCCCGTACAGCGGCAGAGATTACCAGCCAGGGCATAACGAATTTCCTGCTCAGTCGGATCGGGATTTCGCTCCAACAAAACCTTCGCTGCAATCAAAAATCCAGGGGTGCATATACCGCATTGCAACGCGGCGTGCTCGATAAATTTCTCCTGCAAGGGATGCAATTTACCGTCCTGAACAAGCCCTTCAACAGTATTCACCGTTCGACCGGCAACCTCTACGCCGAGCACCAAACAAGAACACACCAGGCGCCCATCGAGGGTGACGCTACACGCTCCACAGTCTCCCGTGCCGCATCCCTCTTTTACACCTGTCAGGCCAACTCTATCGCGTAAACAGTTGAGCAGAGTTTCCTCCACTGGGCAGGCAAATTCTACGGCATCGCCGTTAATTATGGTTGAGACAAGTACGGCAGCCATTAGGCACCTCCAGCACGTTGAAAGGCTATTTTGGCTGCGCGTTTACCGAGCACACCAGCGACTTTGGTTCGATACACAATAGTGCCGCGTTTATCGTCGATGGGATTACACGCGGCCGAGCAGGCAGCGGCCAGCTTTTCGAGGGCAGCGTCATCGAGCTTGGTACCGATGATGGCTTTGGCGGCAGCAGGCACTATCACTGCGGTTGGCGCGACGGCCCCAAGCACCACCCTGGCCGTTTTTATGACACCCCTTTCGAGGGTCAGGTTGACTCCGGCACTCACCACGGCAATATCCATTTCCGTGCGTGGAATGAACCTTAGATAAGCATCGCCAGCTTTGGCTGGTCGTTTAGGTAACATAATCGCCTCAATTATCTCTCCCTTGGCCAGCGAGGTTTTACCAGGGCCTGTGACGATTTTTTCTATAGCGACCGTACGTCGTCCTGTTTCACTAACAATCACGGCCTTGGCGCCTGCCGCTATCAATGCGGGAACACTATCAGCTGCGGGGGAACCATTGCACAAGTTCCCTACCATAGTCGCGCGACTTTGAACCTGGTCTGAGCCAATCAAATTGGTTGCCTCTACGACACCCGGCCAAGCTTTCACCAGCGCTTTATTCTCACCCAATTGAGCGCCGGATACGGTAGCTCCAATTCGGGTGCCAGAGGCAGTACGCGTTATC
>JBLHKV010000366.1:0-3178 GCA_047618115.1 Halieaceae bacterium
GGATGTTATCCAACGTTATGCCTCGGTTGGCCCGCGTACCGGCGTGGCTCTCAATGTCGTCAATGGCCTGCTGGATCAGCGGTTTACCGGTGACATCAATATTCTTCCCGGTAACGGCGTTTTCAGCGTAGGCAAACTACTGAGTATGCTCGACGAACAGGAGATGGTTGATCTGCTGAAGGCCGGTGAGCGTGCCACCTGGCCAAAGGTGTCGATGATTCGTACCACTACTCGAATCGGCAGGTCTCTGGATCGAATACTGCTGAAGTTCGAATTGGATGAGGCGCATTGGCTGCACTCGGGACCCCATACCGATGCGGCCGGTAAGGAAGGACTCAGTCGCGGTAAGGTCACGCCGATAAAATCCCGGCGTGCCTGATTGAATGCCTGGTTAATCCAGGAGTTTGTCTCCGTAGCCGAACAAACCGATTGAGCCTCCGGTATGGAGAAATACGATATTGTCGGTGGGTTTGAAGTACCCCTTACTCAGTAGATCAAATAATCCCGCCAGACCCTTGCCAGAGTACACCGGGTCGAATAATAAGCCTTCCAACCGCGCGGCGAGCGCTATCGCTTCTTTCATTGCGCTTGTCGGTACACCATATCCCGGGCCAACATAATCGCAATTGGCGATAATGTCGTCGCGACCGACACAGCCGACTGCGCCGATATAGTCTGCGGTCTCGCATGCCAATTGAAACACCTTGTCTTCCTGGGCCTCCCGGGCTGCATTGACACCTATGCCCAGCAGTGGAATACGACTATTAGTGGCTTTAAGTCCAACCGCCAGACCAGCCTGGGTGCCAGCACTGCCCGTGGCGTGAACCAAGTGATCAATGTGAATACCTCTGTCATTGGCCTGAGAAATGAGCTCAAAGGCACAGTTAACATAGCCCAGCGCACCCACCGGATTAGAGCCGCCACCGGGAATAATATAAGGCCGCCGACCAGCGGCGCGAAGTTCACCGGCCAACTCGTCCATGGCGGCGTTCATATCGGTCCCGCCGGGAAAATGTCGAATACCGGCGCCATAAAGGCGATCGAGCAATACATTTCCCGAGCCAAGATAAAGCTCGTCGGGTTCGCTGATACGGTCTTCGAATAAGAGCTCACAATCCAGGCCCAGCTTGCACGCGGCCGCGGCCGTCTGGCGCGCGTGGTTTGACTGAACAGCGCCCTGGGTTATCACCATGTCGGCTTCTTGCTGCAGCGCCTCGCCCATGAGAAATTCCAGTTTTCGGGTTTTGTTGCCGCCACTGGCGAGTCCGGTGCAGTCATCTCTCTTAACATACAGGCTCGGGCCACCGAAATGCTCGCTAAGATGTGGGAGGTGCTCTAATGGCGTCGGCAGGTGGGCGAGATGGATTCTGGGGAAGTGGGCAATGTGCATGGAATCTCCTCGATGTGTCAGATTTGTCGGGTAATTGGCAGGGGTCGCTGGCCGCTAGCCAGCTCTGCGCAGCGTGATACCAGCAGGTGGGTTGGGTCGACGAGTGGCACAGAGACACTGTTCTCATCGAGAACCAGTGGCAGTTCCGTACAAGCGCTGAGGATGACCTCCGCGCCTGAAAATATCAGGTCATTCACAACACTTTCAACGATAGAGGTGATCTCCCGGCCAGTATCGCCGGCCTTTATCTCAAAAATGGCGTCCATAAGCTTCGCCAGTTGCCGGTCACCGGGCACCAGTGCTTCGAGCCCCACATTGGCAAGCCCTTGCTGATAAAGGTTGGCGCGCAGGCAGCCCTCTGTGGCCACCACCCCGACGACCTGGCCGGCGTGGTGCTCGTGTAAGTACTCAACAGCGGTATCGATTATACTAATAAATGGGATGTTCACGGCCTCCTGAATAGGCCGTTGATAGGCGTGTGCTGTGTTGCAGCTCATTACCAGGAAATCAGCCCCCGCTGTTTCCAGTCCTTGTGCCATCGCCTTTAAGTCGGCAGTTACGTCGGGACCGGTGCCGGCAATGGATTCCTGCCGATTGGGGATGGTTGGGTTGTGATCGATGAGTACCCGAATATGGTCCTGATCTTTGCTTCCCGGGGTGGCCGCGATTAATCGGGACAGGAAATCGACCGTCGTCAGTGGCCCCATGCCCGCTATAACACCGATGGTTTTGCGCATATTTTCTGCCATGTCGAGCCCAAAGTGTTGATGGCCGCCATCATAACGCGGTAACGGACCAGCTCACCAGTGCGGCTCAAAGGCACATGAAACATGCGCGTGGCTGTGAACTGTTATGATTTTATGAATCTGTCCAAGATAAGATCCTAGCGTTTTTTCGGGCGCGCTTTGTCTATTTTGGGCTTGATGCTCCGAAATGTGCCGTAACTCGATAACTTTATTGGGAGATACGGTTGACAAGCGGAGTGCTCGTAAGGACAATACGTCGCCTTTCGGAGGGGTTCCCGAGTGGCCAAAGGGATCAGACTGTAAATCTGACGCGTAAGCTTCGGTGGTTCGAATCCACCCCCCTCCACCACGAAGAAGGAATGTAGCGGGCATGGTCCAATGGTAGAACCTCAGCCTTCCAAGCTGATGATGCGGGTTCGATTCCCGCTGCCCGCTCCATGAATGAGTATTGCTCATATAGCTCAGTCGGTAGAGCACTTCCTTGGTAAGGAAGAGGTCACCGGTTCGAATCCGGTTATGAGCTCCACTTGTTTCTGGAGTAGCGGTGGTTATAGCCGCAGTAAGTAGTAGTTGAAGAGCAGGATAGTAGGAACATTTGATAGAGATGAGCACGGGGTTGAGATAAGACCGCGGCCAGTTTAGGAGATTGTCACAATGGCAAAGGCAAAATTTGAAAGAACCAAACCGCACGTAAACGTAGGCACAATTGGCCACGTTGACCACGGTAAAACGACACTAACAGCGGCATTGACGCGGGTGTGTTCAGAGGTATGGGGCGGGGCGATGGTTGCCTTCGACGGTATCGATAACGCACCTGAAGAGAAAGAGCGTGGCATCACGATTGCGACGTCCCACGTCGAATACGATACGCCGGCACGTCATTACGCCCACGTTGACTGTCCTGGACACGCCGACTATGTGAAGAACATGATCACCGGAGCAGCGCAAATGGATGGAGCGATCCTGGTTTGTGGCGCGACTGACGGCCCTATGCCCCAGACACGCGAGCACATTCTGCTGTCGCGTCAGGTAGGCGTACCGT
>JBLHKV010000367.1:0-3137 GCA_047618115.1 Halieaceae bacterium
ATCAGATTCAGGCAACTTTGAACCGCAGCTAGCAGAATTTATAACAACGGAAGCGCCGTTGTTGTTAGCTTTTTCAATTAGGATACCTTCCAAGTAGCGAATATGTGCTTTAGTTAGGTTTTCGTCTTTTGATACGAATACCGTAGCAGTATTCCAGAAGTCTTTAGATGCATGTCCCTTCAGGCGTTTTGCTACATTTTCAGCCTCGCCTATGTAGATCGCTCGATCACCAGAGTCCGGGTCAACACCAGTTAACAGATAGAAGCCTGGACTTGTTAGCTCTTCACGTTTTAGTAGGTCAGATATTTCTGTACGTGGCGCGGCTATGGCTTTTCCAGACCAATTTGATAGCTCTGCGGTTCTGAGGCCACTGGGGCTTCCGTGGACTAGAAAAAGTTTTATCGTTGTAGCTTGCACTACATTCTCCTGTGAAACTTAACGGCTAGTTCTAAGACATGGTGTCGTATTCCGCCTACTCTTCTTGATACATCCAGTGTAGCACCGCGAACAGTACCATCGTCAACGGCAGATGTGAGTTGTTTTTAGCCAGTCGCCCCTCAAGCTGGTGACAGGCAAATTTCGAGCGCATATCTGCCGGTCGTCCCAAGCTACCGCAACCGTCTCAACAAGGTCGTGTTCCCAGGGTCGGAACGGAGACAGATAGGTTGATTCATGCCTGAACCTCTGTGCTTGGTCTGCCCAGTGCTTGCCAGCGATACCGCTGTTGGGCAAAGCCTTGCAGAGGATTCCTCTCTGGTGCTAGAAGTGAGTAGTGGCCGGAAGTCTGTGCCAATCTTGGTCGGGTTTAAGCAGACCGATAAAAAATTCACGGTCAGATATATGAGCGAGATGGGGGTGAAGGGGACCTATGGGGGGGGTATCAAGAAACTCCATATCTACCTGACGCACTTCATACCGCCGCCAGTTATTTTTTGGCTGTTGGCGTGTATAACTAACTCATTCATTTCATTTGTAAATTAAAAATTCGCCAGGGACGGGTAGTCGCCAGCAGTGTAGCACTATGAATTTCTGGGCGTAATCTCCGCCACTTCGGTGTTTCCGTAGCTAAATACCCAGTTAGTTTGCGCCGCCTCGGTGCACTTCGCACCACAGTGGAGCGAGACTCGCACGGTTTTCGCCGAGCCAGCGGGTCTGAAATGAAAAACTTCGCTATATCCTCAACAATTCCGGTTGTATCTACCTCAAATAACAGTCTCAACTATATTGGCAAGCTAATTGCTTATTACTCTTGTTATCAAAGGACCGGAAACAGGAGCAAAAGAGCGTGGCAGCCAGCATCAGTCATCATCTTAAGCAGGTGAAATTACAATCCAGGGGCGAGCGCACCCTGGCGCTGTTCGACTTTGATCGGACGCTCATCGCGGGTTACTCGGTGACCGCATTTATGTGGGAGCAAATTCGCAGTGGCAACTGGTCACGCGAACACCTCGCTCGAGACATATTGGATGCCATTGAAAACGAGGAATGCCATAGCAGCTACCAACGCGCTCTGATACCACTTGCCCACATACTGGATGGTATTCCTGAAGAGGAAATGATCGCCCTGGGTGAGCGAGTATTTGAGAAATACCTGGCCGCAAAGATTTTTAGTGAAGCAAAGGAGCTTATCAAGTACCACCAGAGCCTGGGTCATCAGCTGGCCATTATCACAGCGGCCACAGCCTATCAGGTCGGACCCGTCGCCACAGCGCTGGGTATCGAACAGGTTTACTGCACAGGGATGGAAGTCGATGCCTCCGGTCACCTCACAGGAAGAATTATCACACCAACCTGTTTTGGTGAGGGCAAAGTCGATGCTGCCCGGAGCCTTGCATACCAAAACATGGCCAGCCTGAAAGACGCCTGGTTTTACAGCGACAGTCACGATGATTTGCCGCTATTGCAAGCCGTGGGGCATCCGGTGCTGGTAAACCCCACTCACGAGTTGGCTGACAACGCAAATACCCAGACTTGGCCTCGCCTGGACTTCAGCAGTCGAGGCGGTGTCACGGTGGAGCGCGTTGTGCGTACCGCGCTGACCGCCAACTCCGTGCTAACCGCGGCGGCAGCAGGCGCCGCGTCCTACGCGTTTCATCGTTCACCCCTAAGGGCCAGTAATCGTATGACAGCATTACTGGGCGATATGGGGGCGGCCTTCGCGGGTATTGATCTGGATATCTACGGTCTGGAACACCTGGACCGCAAGGTTCCCGCTATCTTTGTTTTTAATCACCAAAGCTATCTGGATGCTCTGGTGCTGGCAAAGCTCTTACGCAAGGATGTGGTCGCGCTGTGCAAGCAGGAGGTTGCCTCCAACCCCATTCTCGGCCCTATGCTCAAAGCCTGCGGTACGATCTTTGTTGATCGAGACAGCAAAAGCCAGAAAACCCTGCTGTCCGACGCGCTGAATGTACTGGCGCAAAACAAATCGCTGGTAATCGCGCCCGAAGGTACCCGGAGCACTACCGGTGAACTAGGTGAGTTCAAACCGGGAGCGTTCTTCCTGGCTAAAAAGTCAGGCGTACCCATTATTCCAATCGTGCTACACGATGTAGCCGAAGTCTTGCCTAATGGTAGTTGGTTGGTTCATCCCAATCGCGTTCAGGTATCTATCCTGGCGCCAGTTGATTTCGCAGGCATGAAAGTGCGGGAGGCGACCAAAACGGTGGAGTTAATGTATCGTGAGAAACTAGCCAAACGCTGGACCGACGAAGCCGCCGCCTAACCCCGGCGGCGAACACGGGTCGCACCAACTGGTTCAAATTTTTAAAAAGCAGTAGGACTACTTACTTTTACCACCAGCTTGCCAAAATTGGCGCCACGGAACAGACCACGAAAGGAATCCGGAGCGTTTTCCAAGCCATCCACCGTGTGCTCTTTGTATTTGATCTTACCCTGAGCCAACCACTTACCGACATCGCCAATGAAATCCGGGATCCGGTTCATGTGATCGCTGATAATAAAGCCCTGCATTTTTATCCAACGGCTCAATATCATGCCCTGTAATAACGACATTCTATTCGGGCCCGGTGGCTGATACAATTATCGTAGCCCAGTTCTTTCACGGCATAATCCAACTTTTCCTGTGCGCCGGCGATGCCGACAACGCGGCAGTCCTTAAGCTTGGCAATCTGGCC
>JBLHKV010000368.1:0-3125 GCA_047618115.1 Halieaceae bacterium
GTGGCATATCGCACTGGCCAGCGGTTTGGCGTTAATCATCTAATCGACGTGCTGCGCGGGGCGGACACTGAAAAGATCCGCCAGTTCGATCATCAAGTGTTGCCGACGTATGGTATTGGCAGCGATATTGATAACAAGCAGTGGCGCTCGGTGTTCCGGCAACTGGTCGCGCGCGGTTACCTCACGGTCGATCTGGAGAGATATGGTGCGTTGACGCTATGCGAAAAGTGCCGACCCATACTGCGCGGCGAAGAGACGATTGCACTGCGCCTCGATACGCTGGAGAAGTCCGGGGCAGGCAAATCGAAAAAATCGGGTCAGGCGCGCTCCGAGGCCAGCGACCCTGTGCTATGGGATCTATTGCGAGAGCACCGCAAGCAATTGGCGGATGAGCAAGGAGTGCCGCCCTTTGTTATTTTCCACGATCGGACCTTACTGGAAATGGTCGCCGATAGACCGACCAACCGTAGTGAGTTTACCCAGCTGAATGGCGTAGGTGCCACTAAACTTGAAAAGTATGCCGACAGTTTTCTAGCCGTATTGGCGGAATATGGCGAATCACACAATTAGCCCGGCGACGATAATGCTTGAGCGACCCGAGACTGATTACTGCGTCCCAGCTCAGCTGAAATAAGGTTGCCCACAGCAATTATCTGGCTCAGGTCGATGCCCGTCGCAATACCCATGCCCTCGAGCATATACAGTACGTCCTCGGTGGCGACATTTCCAGAGGCGCCCTTCGCGTAGGGGCAGCCACCGAGGCCTGCCACAGAGCTGTCGACAGTGGCCACCCCCGCCAGCAGTGCAGCGTAGGTGTTGGCGAGCGCCTGGCCATAGGTGTCGTGGAAATGAACGGCCAATTGTTCCACGGGCACTTTCTGTGAAACCGCCTCCAGCAGGCTCTGAATTTTTGTGGGTGTGCCTACACCAATGGTATCGCCCAGCGAAATTTCGTAGCAGCCCATAGCCAGTAGGTCGGCGGCGACCCGAGCGACCACGGTCGGAGCGACCTCGCCCTCGTAGGGGCAGCCGACCACGCAGGACACATAACCTCGCACCGGAATATTGGCCACTCTGGCTTGTTCCATCACCGGTACAAAACGCGCGAGGCTTTCGGCGATGGAACAGTTGATATTCTTTTGGCTGAAACTCTCGGAGGCCGCCGCAAACACCGCTACCTCCTGTACATTTGCGGCCAGCGCCCTCTCTAAGCCTTGTAGGTTTGGCGTTAGCGCGGAGTAAACGACGCCTGGTTTCCGGTCGATGCCGGTGAAGACAGCTTCGCTATCGGCCATCTGCGGGATCCACTTGGGATTAACAAAACTACCCGCCTCGATGCGGGTAACGCCAGCTGCAGCCAGGCCTTCAATTAATTGCAGCTTGGTTGCAAGGGAGATTGTTGCCGATTCATTCTGCAGGCCATCTCTGGGGCCTACTTCGAAAATACTGACACGCAGGGGGATGGTCATCTTTTAGCCTTCCGATTCAACTGTCTGTTTCAAAGTGGAGCAGGGAACTGCCGCCATCGACGAGATCGCCGGCCTGGTAGTAGAATTCTGTGACACGCCCAGCGCTGGGTGCGTTAATGGTTTGCTCCATTTTCATTGCCTCCATCACCAACAGCGGAGTGCCCGCGGTTACTGCTTGTCCCGGTTCTACCAGCAGCGCGACGAGCGTGCCATTCATGGGGGCGGCAAAGCCATCGGCCGCGCCGTCGGATGTATCGTCGGAAAATTCCAAGCGGGGCACCTGAAATTGAATCGCGAAATTCTGGGTGTAGAGGCTGTACAGGTCGTCGTGGCTGGCGACGCTCACCTGCTGTCGGTGGCCATCTATTTCAACCAGGAGATCATTTCCCGCCAGTGATCCCGACGCGGTGCAAGTGCCGTGCTCGCCGTGAATCGTGTATTGCTGTTCTGATTTTTGTATAACATTGAGGCTGTGCTCGATACCGCCAATCACCACGATCCAGTTGCGTGGTTGCAGATCATTGAGTCGCCAGTTGTTGCACTGTGCCCAGGGCGACCACCGGTCGGCGGACTCGCCTGCCAGGCTACGGGCGTTACGCTGTTCTTCCAGAATCAGGTAAATGGTTGCCAGGGGCAATACCTGGGCGATGTCGGCGGCGCTCTGGTGAAAGAGGTCCTTCTGGTTATTTTCGATAAAACCCGTGTCGAGTTCTGCGCGCTGGAAAGCCGGAGCGTTAGCCAGGTTGTAGAGAAAGTCGATGTTGGTGGCGAGTCCAGCAATGCGGTAGTCGCTCAGACCATCGGCGAGGCGGGCCAGCGCGCTGGCGCGGCTTTGATCCCAAACGATCAGCTTTGCGATCATTGGGTCGTAGTGAATGCTTACTTCATCGCCCTGACGGATGCCGGTATCAACCCGCACATGACGTGATTCCAGTGGCATCTCCAGGTGGTGGATGGTGCCGGTATCCGGCAAGAAGTCGCGCTCGGGATCCTCTGCATAGATACGTGCTTCGAAGGCGTGGCCGTTCACTTTGATGGCTTCTTGTTGCAACGGGAGTACCTCACCGCAGGCCACTCGAAGCTGCCACTCCACCAGATCTACCCCGGTGATCATTTCGGTCACGGGATGTTCGACCTGCAGCCGCGTATTCATTTCCATAAAGAAGAAGACGCCGTCGCTGTCCAGCAGAAACTCGACGGTGCCGGCACCCTCATAGGCGATCGCACGAGCCGCTTCTATCGCAGCCGCGCCCATCGCGCTGCGCAATTCTGTGGTCATTCCAGGAGCGGGAGCTTCTTCAATGACTTTTTGATGGCGGCGCTGCACCGAGCAATCTCGCTCTGCAAGGTAAACGGCGTTGCCATGTTGGTCGCAAAAGACTTGCACCTCCACGTGACGCGGGCGTTGCAGATATTTTTCCACCAACATGGTGTCGTCGCCAAAGCTACTCGCAGACTCGCGCTTGGCAGCCGCCAGCGCGTTGTCAAATTCGTCCGCCGCCCAGACCTGACGCATACCCTTGCCGCCACCGCCAGCCGTTGCTTTTAGCAGTACCGGGTAGCCCATAGCGTTGGCAGCCGCTCGCAGCGTGTCCGGACTTTGGTCGTCGCCGTGGTAGCCGGGCACCAGCGGCACACCGGCGGATTCCATAATTT
>JBLHKV010000369.1:0-3096 GCA_047618115.1 Halieaceae bacterium
GCCTTATAGCGACGGCACGAGTTACGCAAGAAAATCGTACCCAAACAAGCGATACAGATAGAAACTGAACACGCTGCCAAATGCCAGATTGGTTCAAAGCGATATGGCATGCACTGGGGGCAGCGATTGAAACGGGTGTTCAATATAGAAGTGACGAAATGTGATCGGTGTGGTGGCAAGATGAAGATTATCGCCTGTATTGAGGAACCTAAAGTAATAGAGAAGATACGGGAACATGTAGGGCTAAATCAGGCAGCAATGCCAAACAATCGTTCTCCGCCTGCGGGTCACCATGACTTATTTGATCAAGTAACGACGCTGATCTGACGCCTCTGTGACACCACAGAACGAAGGTCTGTGCTTACACTCGTTTGGGATTCAAGATTGTCATTTTTGTAAGCTGGGATTGCATTAAATATAGGCATAAGGTGGGAGAAACCCCCCAATTTTGGCAAACAGGCTGGCGGGAAAAATTTTGGAGAATGGTTAGTATATTGATGGTTAGAGTAAAAGGTGGTTTATTCTACTTATACTTCACGGCTTTGATGTTTTTTTTTGTAAGTCCTCAGCGATCGCGCAGTGGTACACCCAGCTTTCGCAGATAGGTCGACACTTCAGGGGTAAGCACACCCTCAGTGCGGGCTTTTTCTGCTAGTTCCGCCGCATTCACGGTACGTCCTTGAACCGCTAAAGATACC
Organism: Halieaceae bacterium; assembly: GCA_047618115.1. GTDB lineage: Bacteria > Pseudomonadota > Gammaproteobacteria > Pseudomonadales > Halieaceae > CALJGI01. Next base: position 699 of record JBLHKV010000369.1, read on the forward strand.
GCCGCACCCAGCATCCATCGTGGCTCGCTGGGCCGCAGCTCCAAGGCCATCAAATAAGCCTCAGCCGACTCTTGATGGCGCCCTAGACGCTGCGCTGCGTTGCCGCGAATTGCCCAGATGTCAGCATAGCCAGATAGCGCAGGCTCCAGTCGCGTAAGCATCTCCAAGGCCGAGCTAGCTCGGCCCTCGAGCAAATCCATGCGAGCCATTTCACGGGCCAGTAAGACCAATTCCGAATGATTTCCAGAAGGCGTGCGGACAGGGTTGGCACGCTCAGTTGCGGCGAGCGCTTTGCGTAGGAGATTCATGGACGCCTGGCGAGAGCCAGCGCCCCAGAGACTCTGCGCTTGGGCCAATGCATCCAGTGCGGGTGATCGGCGCTGCGAAATTTTGGGGGCCGCCATCGCTGGAGTTGGCGTGGTGGGGACTATGGTAGGGGGACTCTCTGCTATGGGCCCTTCCGGCGCAGCCAGTTGTGTGCCGGTGGCATCAGATTTAGGGCTAGACGCCTCTGTCAATAACTTCTCGACAACCGTTACCGGGGCTAAAGTAGCGGGCCGCTCGGTCGTTGGCTGATCTGGCGCCGCCGGAGGTTCGCCGGTCGCATCGGATCGGGGTGTTCGATTAGGGCTAGACGCTTCGGCGACAACTGTCGATTTTTCTATGACCGCCTCTGGCTGCAGATTGTCTGAATCTATAATGGCCGGCAGTGGACTGAGAGTGACGACGGTCTCGGCTCGTGGTACCGGGCTTATCGGTGGCGGATTGATGGCAGGCTGCACAACAAGTGTCGCCTGCTCTGGTTTGTGCAGCAGAGATACATTTTGGCTCGTATACCACCGCGCCCCTGCAGCTCCCGCCAACACGATGATCAACACCATGCCAAGATACAAAGAACCGCGCTTACGACCAGTTTCTGCTGAATCACTCACAACGACTATCTTACTTGCCAAACCCGTTCGTGATTTTTGGGTTGGGTCCTGCGGACTCTCGGTATCCTGACGATTGTCAAGATCACGTAACATTTTGTTGATCACGCTCAAGACAAATCTCCGCGGAAATCTTTATTAAACTGCTTGTCGGATTTCTTCGGGACGCTTGACTTTTTACCGCGCCAAAAATTTTTCCAGAACCTCCACGGGACCTTTACGTTTACGCCCGGCGTATCTGCAGCGGCCAAGCGAACATGATGCACCTTGACTCTGCGCATGTTTTCACCATACGCCAGCATCAGGCTCTTGTGTGCGAGCACGTTGATCAATCGCGGCACCCCGCCGCTCAAGCTAGCTACTTCCATCCCCGCTTTGGTACTGAATATTCTGGTATCGGTTCCTTCGCCTACTGCTGCCGTCATCAGCCGGTGCTCAATGTAGGCGGGTACCCGCAAAGGCGGCATCGGGCCGATGCGCTCACTGTAAGTGATACGTTGCAACAATTGACGAATCTCAGGGCGCGACAGCTTTTCGTCTAGTTCAGGTTGCCCCAGTAAAACCAGTTGCAACAATTTTTTCTTTTCCGTTTCCAGATTCGACAGTAACCGTAGACTCTCCAAAGTATGCATCGGGGCCGCCTGAGCCTCATCAATGCACACCACCACGCTTCGCCCCGCCTCGGCATGCGCCAACAGACAGTCGCGCAAAGAGTTGAGTATCTTATGGCGGTTTAGGGGTGGTGATACTTCAATGCCCAACTCATGAAGCAATGCCATCAGCAGAGTATCCGGACTCATAGACGGGTTGGGTATGTAGGCTGTAACAAACTCACTTTCCAGCGTCTTTAGCAACTGGCGACATAGCACTGTCTTGCCGCAACCCACATCAGCCACAATTTTCAGAAAGCCCTCGCCACTGCGCAGCGCAACCAATAACATGTTGAGTGCCCCCTGCACACTTTCATGGGGGTAAAAAAAGGAGGTGTCCGGCGTTATCGAGAATGGCGGCTCACTAAGATGAAAATAACCTAGATACATAATCTTAAAAGTCCTTTGGGGTGTCTTTCTCAACCGCGCCATCGATGCGAATCACGCGCGCGCGCGCAACGTCCATATCATCCAGCGCCGCGCGCGTGCGGCGGGTTTGCTCCTGCCAATCCTGGGCGTCTCGAATGATGGTAGGCTTGATTAGCACCACCAGCTCTCTCTTTCGCCCAGTTTTGGCCTGGTTGCCTAGCAGTGGCGAGGTCGAGCCGGGCAGGCCGGAGACTCTGCGGCTGGACTCGAGCTGCATCAACCCGCCAATGGCCACGATGTTTCCATCCTGAATGCGCACCATCGTGTCGAATTCGTTAACTCTGCTCGACGCTAGAGGTAGCCGGAAATTGCCGACCGAACCGAGATCTACTTGCTTTACCTTCTCGGCGACCGCTGTGACCGACGGGCGCACATGCAGCGTAATGTTGT
>JBLHKV010000370.1:0-3085 GCA_047618115.1 Halieaceae bacterium
GGCTGAGAATCCAGCAGGAATTGATATTGAAGCTTGTAAGGGCTGTACTGGACCAACCAGACACCACTACCGGGGCGATCCAGGATGACTTCTGACATGGCTGGCAATCGGCGAGGCCAGCGCCACATTAAGCTGCAGGGCACTCCAAATTTTCGCGACTTTGGCGGCTATACCAATACGGCCGGCAAGTCGGTCAAGTGGGGTTATTTGTTTCGTTCCGGTCACCTCGCCGATTTAACGGTGAGCGACACCGAGCGTGTGGCGGACCTCGAATTGGAACTGATTTGTGACTTTCGTCAGGAGGAAGAGCAGTTGCGGGAACGCAGTCGCCTGCCCGACCGTGCCAAGCCGCGGGTGGAGGCGCTTTGTATTACGCCCGGCAATCTTCTGGAGATGGTGACCCGACGAGAGGATAATCATCGCTCTGATATGTTCGATTTTATGGTGTCCATTAATCGGGATTTCGCCCTGGGTCAACGCGATCAATACGCCGCGATGTTTCAGCACATGTTGGATACGGAGCAGGGCAGGACGCTGGTGCACTGCGCTGCTGGCAAGGATAGAACAGGTTTCGCCGCTGCAATAATACTGATGTCGCTGGGCGTGTCCCGGGAGACGGTTATGGTCGACTATCTGTTGACCAGTCAGTACTTTTTCCCGGATCGAGAGGTAGCGCGAATTGCCGAGAAGTATGCCTTGGATATGGATCCTGAAAGCGTCCTTCCCATGCTGGAGGTGCACCCTGAATATCTACAGGCCGCGCTTGCTGCCATCGATGAACATTACCCCAGCATAGACGATTACCTCTCCGAGCACCTCGGTGTTGATGCGTCGGCTCTGGCCGAACTGCGCAGGAGATATCTGGACTGAATATGGCTACTTTTGATGACATTCGTCCATTCAACGACAGCGAGGTGCCTGCGGTCATCGCTAGATTACTCGACGATCGCGAGCTACAAAACTCCATCGCCATGCTGCAACTGGGTACTATGCACAGATTTCTGCCGTCGCTGGCTCGAACGCTGGTCAGGTTCGCTCTGCGGCGCCAGTTTGGTCAGATCGAGGATGTCGCAGCATTCCAGGCCGTCGTCGATGGGTATATGGAGCGCATGGTTGCCGCAACCACCGATGGCTTCAGTCTGTCGGGGCTAGAGGAGCTGACGGTTGGCCAGCCATATCTGCTTATCAGTAACCACCGCGATATCACCATGGATCCAGCCTTCACCAGTTGGGGGCTGCATCGCAATGGCCACACTACCGCGCGAATAGCCATTGGCGACAACCTGCTGAGTCGGCCCTTTGTATCCGATCTGATGCGGCTCAATAAAAGTTTTGTTGTCAATCGTTCGGCCAAGGCGCCGCGACAAATATTGGCCGCGCTGCGCAACTTGTCGAAGTACATTCGACACTCGCTCTTGGAAGAACACGAATCAGTCTGGATAGCCCAGAGGGAAGGACGGGCTAAGGACGGCTGCGACAAGACCGAGCCGTCTATCATCAAAATGCTGTCGATGAGCATGGATAAACACACGCAGACCCTTGCCGAACACGTTACCAGCCTCGCCATTGTACCCGTGGCAGTCTCCTACGAGCTGGACCCCTGCGATAGCTTGAAAGCCAGGGAGCTATACGAAACAGCGCTGCACGGTAACTATGACAAAGATGAAGGCGAGGATATTTCCAGTATCGCCATGGGCATTGAAGGTAAAAAGGGCAAGGTGCACGTTGCGTTTGGCGAGCCACTAAAGAAAGATTACCAATCTCCCGAGGAGGTGGCCGCTGATCTGGATGCACAGATCCTCCGCAATTATCATCTGTTTCCCTCAAATTTTATTGCCTATCAGATCAGCACGGGGACCTTGCCCGACATAGTGCTTCCAGGCGAGTCTGAGGTCTTCAGGTTGGAGGATCACCGCGAGGAACAAGAGCGCTTTGAGCGACGGCTGGCTGCCATACCCGAGCCACACCGGCCGTATTTGTTGCGTATTTATGCTAATCCAGTGCTCGCCAAAATTGGGTTGATTCAATCCCAGTGAGTCTGTTTTTTATTGTAGATCTATCCGAGAAAAGGCCTGCTTAATTGCTCGATCAAGACCTGAAAGATGACATTCAAACCGCCTATAGACGGCTGGTTGAAGCAAAGTCCTTGCGTCCGCGCTGGGGCCAGAAGGTCATGATTGCGGAAATTGCCAATGCACTCTCCAGGATCTCGCATCCGGAGGAGGGTGAGCCCCATATTGCAATCGAGGCGGGTACCGGTACCGGGAAAACCATTGCCTATGCAATTGCGGCTATACCGGTTGCCCAGCGACTTGCAAAGAAACTGGTGGTAGCCACGGCGACCGTTGCCTTGCAGGAGCAGTTTGTTTTTAAAGACCTGCCGGATATCAGAAAGCACAGTGGTCTTGAGTTCAGTTTTGCACTAGCCAAAGGTCGCCGCCGCTATGTCTGTTTGAGTAAGCTCGATAAAATACTTCAAGATCACGAGGGCGGTGTGCCCCTTCCGCTCTACCCGGATGAAGTCACAGCGCCGACGCAGGCGGAAGCAGTGCCCATGTATCGCGATATGTTGTCGGGCCTCGCCGCGGGTACCTGGGACGGCGATAGGGATAACTGGGATCGTGAGTTGCAGGAAAATCTCTGGTTTGGCGTGACGACAGACCACGCTCAATGCACGGGGCGTCGCTGTGCCAATATTTCACAGTGCGCCTTCTTCAAGTCCAGGGATCGATTACACGACGCCGATGTAATCGTCGCCAATCACGATTTGGTTTTGGCCGATCTGGGGCTGGGTGGTGGCGCTATTTTGCCCGCCCCGGAGGATACCATTTATGTATTTGATGAGGGTCACCATCTGCCGGACAAGGCGCTGAATCATTTCAGCGCGTTTTGTCGCCTGGGTACCACACAAGCCTGGCTGGAGGATAGTCAGGAACTTTGGCGAAGCTGTGGCAACGCGTTGCAAGAACAGGCTGAGTTGACCCGGCAGTTGGAGCGAATGGGCCCTATTGCTGCCGACCTGGTGCAGCAAATACAACTGGTTAACGACTACGTGGATCCGTTGCTCAAAGAGCGAGATCCAGAG
>JBLHKV010000371.1:0-3077 GCA_047618115.1 Halieaceae bacterium
GCAACGGATGTAAATTCTGGACCCTTATCTACCCTGATTTTCTTTGGTACGGATCGCCGCCGGGCCACGCTGGCCAAGGTCTGCGCGACTTGAATACCCCGGAAATGAGAGCCGACCCCAATGTATACACTCTCACGACTAAAGTCATCGACTCTTGTTAACACGCGGATTCGGCGACCATTCACGAGCGCATCGCTCATAAAATCCATACTCCACTGCTCATTGAGTTGATCCGGAGTAGATTACTGTTTTAGGCGGCGCAATTCGGCGACGCCCATACCAGCGAATTTCTTCTTCCATCGGTAAAACGTGGCTTCGCTGACCTCCATTTTACGGCAGATCTCGACGACCGGCACGCCGCTTTCTACTGGCCGCAAGGCAAAGGCGATTTGCTCTTCGGTGAAACGTTTTCCTTTCATGATCGGACTCCTTCCCGACCTCAAAATAGCGCGCTTATACTCGCAATCCAACTGGTACAGCTTTCGGGGGAGAGACCAATAGTTACTCGATCCATCCGTTCTACCTCATCGACTTACTTCTTCCTTGTCGCCCCGAATGGGTCGACAAAAAAAGAGCCAACTTACTGCTAACGGTTTGCCCATACACGACCCTGCGAATGCGGGGTGCCGCTAGGCCAAGGCGCGCAAGCGCTGTAGCGTGTGTGGGTTGTTATCGGTTGTCGCATAGGAATGGTTTCGCCTCCATCAGTAATCATTCAGTGCTTCAATATAGCCCACGCCATAAGTTCATTCTTTTTCTTTCTCTGACTTGTTCAAACATAAATTCAGGCAGGCTGAGCGTTATCAACTCTTTGAAGATATTACAATAGGTAGGTCTGATACCAAAGCTTCAATCTCTTCGAAAATCGAATTTTCCGAATAGGACCTCTTCCCTATCCCAGCCGCTTCGATTTTCACTCCGCCACAGAAGCAGCTCTCTTCATACACCGAAGGATTAGCGGACTAGCTCACCGCGTACCCCCCATCCACAGGAAGCACGACCCCTGTGACGAAGTCACTCGCCTGTGAGGCAAGGAAGACAGCCGCACCGCCCATATCCTCGGGCTCGCCGAAGCGTCCCGCAGGAGTGCGTTCGACGATTTGCGTGTATCGGTGCTCATTCTTCTGGGCCCCCTGGGTCATGTCCGTGCGAGTCCAGCCGGGAACGATGCAGTTCACCTGGATGCCATGCGGTGCCCACGCAATAGCCAACGACTTCGTAAGCTGCACGACGCCGCCCTTGCTCGTCGAGTATGGGACCACTCCGCCGGCCCCGAAGATCGAGTACTCCGAACCGATGTTGATGATCTTACCGTGGGGAGAGGACTTAAGCAGCGGAAACGCCGTCTGACAAATGCGGAACATCGCCGTAAGATTCGTACCGAGGATGCGGTCCCATTTCTCTTGTTCAATATCCTCGGCTGGCCCGCCGCCGGCAACGCCAGCATTATTGACGAGAATATCGAGGCGACCGAATTCGCTGTTCGTCGCTTCCATGGCAGCTTCGATCTGTGTGGAATCGAGTACGTCGCATTGGACGCCGATCGCGCGGCGACCGAGGCGCTGGAGTTCCTCGACTACGGCCGCGTTCTTCATCTCGTTGCGACCGACGATCACAAGGTCGGCACCTGCCTGAGCCAGCCCGAAGGCGATCCCCCGACCGATGCCACCGTTGCCTCCAGTCACGAGAGAGACACGGCCAGTGAGGTCGAATAGGGTGCTCATGGAGTCCTCCGTTAGGTGAGTTTAATGACTGGATCAACTACTGAGTGCTTGATGAACGTCAAACTGCCTGTTGTTTTTCTGGGCGGTGTTGGGGCGATGACTGATAACTTGTGGATATCGAAACTAGTTTAGCTAACATCCCCTAGGAGACGAATACCCAAACTGCTTTGGCTATCATTACCCACACGACGGATATCCAAATTGGTTTCGATATATTTCTTGTAGGATACCCCCACCGCTCTCATTCGCTCGACCTTTCAGCCTCCTTAAGCGTCAAAAGGTCTGCCGGACTCTGTATACGTCCAAATCCTTTTTGCTGACATGGGTATAAATCTCCGTCGTTTTGGAGCTACTATATCCAAGCAACTCCTGAACGTATCGTAAATCCACTCCTGTATCAAGTAGATGAGTGGCAAAAGAATGTCTCAGTGTATGAGAGGTTGCATGCTGAGGAATAGCCGCTTTTTCTCTGGCTGTTCTGACAACCTTCTGTCACTAGTCTCCGTCAAATGCCTTCCGATTTTCGCCCCAGGAAACAACCATTTAACCGGTTGATATTAACCTATGTAAGACGGCATCAAAGCAATAGATAGTTCCGACAGCAACGCATAGCGATCTTTGCGCCCCTTGGCTCGCTGCACATGGACCCTTTTGCGATCATTCATTGCGACCAGCGCCATTGACGAGAGCGACTTTGCCCTCGAGTGAAGAAATACTCATGGTGTATTCTTTCTATAGATAAGTTTTCGATTGGTCACGTCAGGAGATATATAGCTTTTCGCATTGCGGAAAAATTCGATTGATATGTGTTTTCGATTGCCGTACCATTGCTCGTTATGTTAGACAAAGAAAAACAGATTTAATCCCCTGAGGAGTATTTTAAATGCACTCAACGTCAACTGCAGCCCGTAAAGGCCTCGGCGCACTCACCGAAGGTACGCTGCTGCGCTATATATCCTTTGCGGCGTTCTATATCGCACAGGGTTTACCACTAGGCATTCTGGTAGTGGCGCTGCCGGCGTGGCTGGCTAGCCAGCAGTTGAGCGCGGCGGAAATCGGCGAATTTGTCGCTGTTGTCACGCTGCCCTGGAGTCTGAAGATCATCTGGGGGCCGTTGATGGATCGCTATGGTTTTTTGCCGATGGGACGGCGGCGCCCCTGGGTGATTAGTGCGCAGTCTGGGTTGGTGCTGTCCGTATTTGCGCTGGTATTTTTGGGGGATCCGGCGGCGCAGTTGAGTGCAGTAGCCGCCATGGGTTTTGCTATCAGTTTATTTTCTTCGCTGCAAGATGTGGCCGTCGACGGTATGGCTATTGATGTATTGCCCGAAGAGCAGCGGGCGCGAGCCAATGG
>JBLHKV010000372.1:0-3063 GCA_047618115.1 Halieaceae bacterium
CATTTCGATCACAAAATTGCACTGAAAGTCCTCGAGTACGGGGTCGACTGCCTGCGCATCAATCCGGGTAACATTGGTCGGGAGGATCGCATCCGCCAGGTGATAGATGCCGCCAAAGATCGGGGGATTCCACTCAGGATTGGCGTTAATGCCGGGTCCCTTGAGAAAGACTTACAGCGGAAGTATGGTGAGCCCACCGCTGAGGCGTTAGTTGAATCGGCGATGCGGCACGTGGATATTCTCGATCGCCTGGATTTTCAAAACTACAAATTGAGCGTCAAGGCCTCTGATGTTTTTATGGCGGTGGCTGCCTACCGGCTTATTGCCGATCAAATAGAGCAGCCACTGCACCTGGGCATTACCGAGGCGGGAGCGCTCCGGGGTGGCACTGTCAAATCGGCGGTGGGCCTGGGTATGCTATTGATGGACGGCATCGGTGACACCATTCGAATTTCTCTGGCAGCCGATCCGGTAGAAGAGGTCAAAGTTGGCTTTGAACTCTTGAAAAGTCTCAGATTGCGTTCTAACGGCGTTAATTTTATTGCCTGCCCGAGCTGTTCACGACAAAATTTTGATGTGATTTCTACTGTCAATGCCCTGGAACTGCGCTTGGAAGACCTGCGTACACCAATTGACGTAGCGATCATCGGTTGTATTGTTAATGGGCCCGGTGAGGCTCGCGCGGCACAGGTGGGGTTAACCGGTGCCAGCCCCAACAACCTCGTGTATCTGGCCGGTCAGCCAGACCATAAGGTGACCAATGATGACCTGGTTGATCATCTAGAGGGGCAGATTCGAGCTCAGGCTGAACTGCTCGAAAATCAACGGGCTGCAGCAGCCGATATCATAGCAACTACAGACTAACGGGCGAGATAGTGAAGCAGATCAGGGCGATCAAGGGGATGAAAGACATCCTCCCCGAAGAAACACCGCAGTGGCAGTTTCTTGAACGGACCATGGCTCGTGTGCTGGGCAGCTATGGCTACAGCGAAATCCGCTTGCCAGTGCTTGAGGTTACAGAGCTATTCCAACGTTCGATTGGCGAGGTTACGGATATCGTCGAGAAGGAAATGTACGCCTTCGAGGACAAGAGCGGAGATAATCTCACATTGCGACCCGAGGGCACCGCGGGTTGCGTGCGCGCTGTGACTCAACACAGCTTGTTTCGCACACCGCAGCGATTGTGGTATCAGGGGCCTATGTTTAGGCGCGAGCGGCCGCAGAAGGGTCGATATCGCCAGTTTCATCAGGTGGGGGTGGAAGCCTTTGGTATGGCGGGTCCCGACATCGATGCAGAATTGATCTTTCTCACGGCAAGACTGTGGCGTGAACTGGGGTTGACAGAACACGTCAGGCTGGAGTTAAACTCGATTGGTTCGCCGGCGAGTCGGGCGAAATACAGAGAGCAGCTGGTAAGCTATTTTTCCGAGCACAACGCTTCTCTGGATGAGGATAGCCTGCGGCGCCTGCAAAGTAACCCTATGCGTATTCTCGATTCGAAAAATCCGGAGATGAGTGCCATCATAGCCGGGGCGCCAAGTATTCTCGACACACTGGACGATGAGTCACGTGAGCATTTTAGTCATTTGCGCGCACTGCTGGATGATGTGGGAATTGCCTATACGGTAAATCCACGACTGGTACGGGGTCTGGACTACTATAATAAGACCGTGTTCGAGTGGGTCACCGACAGTCTGGGAGCTCAGGGTACGGTTTGCGGCGGTGGAAGATACGACGGTCTGGTAGCGCAGATGGGTGGCCGTGAAACGCCAGCAGCGGGTTTTGCCGCTGGACTGGAGCGGCTGATTTTACTGTTAAATGAGGTTGTCGAAACGCCTCTCGCTGAAAGCGGTCCCGACGTGTATTTTGTTGCTGTTGGCGAGGTCGCTAAACGGGCAGCATCGAGAATTGGTGAATCGCTGCGGGATCAGTTGCCGCACCTGTCCATGCAAATTCATTGTGGCGATGGGGGGTTTAAGTCGCAGATGAAAAAGGCAGATAAGAGTGGCGCGCGCATAGGGTTGATTTTAGGCGAGGATGAGGTGGCCAAAGGCGTAGTCGCGATTAAGTCTTTGCGGGGTGATATGCCCTGTGAACAAAACGATGTGGTGGTGAGTGAGCTTGCCAACGCAGTTGAAAATTTATTAAAAACGGGCTCTGCGTGAGTCGTTGAAAGAAGGTGGGTCATAACCGGTGGACGAATATAAAACAGATGAAGAACAGATTGAATCGCTCAAAAAATGGTGGGACGAAAATGGACGCTCAACGCTGATTGCGGTGGTCGTCGCTATTTCCGCGACGCTGGGCTGGCAAGGTTATGGGGACTATTCGATCAAGCAGGCCGAGGCGGCGTCACAAATCTATGACGACCTGGTCGACGCGCTAACACCGAACGAAGCGGCCAGTATCGATGAGACCAGCAAGCGTACAGCGGAGCATCTCGCTACCCGCCTAAAAGTTGAACACGAAGGTTCAACCTATTCTGGGTTTGCCGGTCTGTTGCTGGCGAAAAACCGGGTTGAAAACGATGACCTCAATGGAGCCGAAGAAGAGCTGCGTTGGGTATTAGCTAATGTTGGTCGGGGTGAGGTTGGCGAGTTGGCGGAGATCAGGCTTGCCAGGGTGCTGGCGGCGCAGGGCAATCACGAGCAGGCATTGAAAATACTCGATGCAATGGAGGCTGTCAGCTTTCCTGCATTGGTGGCAAGAGCTCAAGGTGATATTTATATGTCGACTGATCGCAGCTCCCTGGCCAATACAGCCTACCAGCAAGCACTGAGATTGCGCGGTGAGGTTGGTAGGGGCCAATCTAGTTTGTTGTCCTTGCAAGTTGCTCATCTCAATCCTGTGCCGGCGGGATTGCCTGCCGAGGCTGAGGCCGTGGCGCCTACTACCATCGAGACAGACGTTTCCGAAATTGGATCTACGGTAACAGCCCTAGGAGAAAATAATGGAGATTCGTAACATGCGCAGCTGGCTTCCTATACTGCTGACGCTTCTGCTCCTACCAGGCTGCAGCTGGTTTGATTTTCTGAGTGACGATGACGACGATACAAAACCCAT
>JBLHKV010000373.1:0-3032 GCA_047618115.1 Halieaceae bacterium
AAACACGGTTGACTTGGGTAGAAAAACGGTAACCTGCACCTCGAACAGTCTGCAAAAACGCATCGTGACCAGCCCCTCCGATAGCTTTGCGAAGTCTGCGAATATGCACATCAACCGTGCGCTCGTCAAGATAGACATTAGCACCCCACACCCGATCCAAGATCTGGCCACGCGTATACACGCGCTCGGTATGGCTCATGAAGAACTTAAGCAATCTATATTCAGTTGGGCCTATAGAGATTAGTTGGTCGGCTATCGTTACGCGATGACTGTCGGGTTCCAGCCGGAGCTCCCCAGCGCAAAGGGCATCCTGTATGGCTACCCCGCCGCTGCGCCGCAAAACAGCTCGCACCCTGGATATCAACTCCCGCCTTGAGAAGGGTTTGGCTATGTAGTCATCCGCTCCAGCATCCAAACCGGATACTCGATTGGGCTCTTCGGTACGAGCGGTTAGCATGATCACCGGAATTTGCGCGGTAAGTTCATCGCGACGCAATCTCCGTAAGAGCTCGAGTCCACTGGTCCCCGGCATCATCCAATCAAGCAGCACCAGATCTGGCCTAGCATCGACAATACTCGCGTGTGCTTCCTGCGCTCCCTCGGCAAGCATTACGCTAAAACCCGATAACTCCAAGGCGACAGCCAGCATGTCTCTGATAGCCTCGTCGTCGTCGACGACTAGAATGGTTTGAGTGTCAGCCATGGTTAATCAGCACAAGCAAATAGACTCGATTAAATGACAATAAGATTACAGTTCGATGACAGCAGGTGAAAAAAATAAATTCGAGCGGGCATCTTCTACTCTATCCAGCGCTGATAGGTCGGAATACCCTCGGGGACCGAGTGAAAACTCTGTCGATCCGCCAGCTGAAGGGCGAGTTGGGCCTGACCGAATAGAGCAGGATCATCCAAGGTCCCCACTTTTACTATCACCATGTTATTCCCGCCGGGTGGGCGAGTAAGTATATGGGTTCCACAATTGGGGCAAAATTCCCGATGAGCGGTCATCTCAGTGCCCTGCTGCTTATGGATCTTAACCTCGCCCGCAGTATATTCGAACTCATCTGCTGGAAAGCCCATAATAACGTTAGGCATACCGCCAGAAATGTACTGACACTCCCTGCAATGGCATTGAGCGCGCATAATCGGCTCTCCTCCCGCCAGATAAGTGATGTCACCGCAATAACAACGTCCGCTTGCAACCATGGTCATAATCCTCGAAAAATTTATCCAAGTGCAGAGTAACATATCGCTATGTAGAGACGGGCCAAGCTGCCCAACTCGCCTCACATGATATAGTCTGTAATCCCTTATTTTGTAGAATACCGTAGCGCATGGAGAAAGCACACCGCCACCTGTTAAGATCAGCGAAACCCTATCCAACGCTACACGCTGCGATCAAAGCCAATGGCAAACTAAACCTGGACGTGGACCCCAACATCGACCTGTTTACGTTTCTCTGTCAGACCATGGTCAGTCAACAATTATCGGTGAAAGCGGCCGATACGATATGGGGAAGGGTTCAGGAATTTAAACGACGCCGAAGAATCCTCAAACTGGAGACGCTGACAAGCGAGAAATACCGCGATAATCTACGTAACTGTGGTATTTCTGGTCGCAAGGTTGAGTCGATGATAAGACTTGCGCAAAGTTTTCGTCGAGGAGACATCATTCCGGCACAAATCCGACGAGCCAGCCACGACGACATTCTCATGCAAATATCATCCCTATACGGCTTTGGCCCGTGGTCGGCGGAAATGGTCTCAATGTTTTATGCAGAGCAGGCCGATGTTTGGTCCCCCGGAGATGTCGCGCTGGTTCGCGGACTAAAGCAACTGGTCCCCGAGGAGCCCGATCACAGGTTAATTGTTGCCGCTTTTGTTCCCTACAGGACCTATCTGGCACTTCATTTGTGGCAGTCGATAGACGCCGTACCGTTAGACGCTAGCTAGACATAGGATTACCAAACCAATGGAAGATTCACAATACGCGGAATTGGCCAGCAAGCTCGAAGCCTGGCTACAAGTAAAATTTCCAGAGCGCACCGAACAAAAAATCTCCGGCCTGCTGTCACCCGAGGCTGGGGCATCCAATGAAACCATTCTCTTTGACCTAAGCTGGCATGAAAAGGGCACTAGCCATAGTCGAGGACTTGTCGTCCGACTCGAACCTGTGGGGGAAGGCATATTCCCTGCTTATGACCTAGCGCTACAGTTTCGCACGATGGATCGATTGCAGCACACCGATGTAATCGTTCCCACGGTGTTGGCGCTGGAGCCTGAACTGACTGCACTCGGCAGACCGTTCTACCTGATGGAGCGCCTCGACGGTCGTTATCTGGCGGACAACCCTCCCTACCAAATGGAGGGTTGGTTGACCAAAGAGACAGCCGAGGTCCGCGGCGCAATGTGGCGCAATGCGATTACCGGGATTGGCACCATCAATCGTGTAGATTGGCAGCAATTGGGATTTTCCGACCTCTGGGATGCGGATAATTTCAGCACTCCACTGGCGCAGCTACTCGACTACTACACCGACTTCCTGGACTGGGCCGAGTCACGTGGCCGACCCTTTCCGAAATTGCACCCGGTTCTAAAATATCTCAAGGAACATCAACCGGCTAACGACCCAATTGCACTTTGTTGGGGGGACGCGAAACCACCCAATTTGATGTTGGCCAATAGCGGTAGCGAAGTCGTCGGTCTGCTCGATTGGGAAATGGTACATCTGGGCAACCCCGTGCACGACCTTAGCTGGTGGTTGGTTCTGGATGACAGCCTCACGACCGGCCTGGGTCTACCTAAATTGGAGGGGCTCCCGTCCCGCTCTGAAATGATCGCGCTGTGGGAACAGTCCAGCGGCTACAGTGCGGCAGCGCTGGATTACTATGAACTGCTGAGCAATTTCCAGTTTGCCGTAATCATGCACAGGGTCGGTACCCGACTAACGGCGCAAGGTATATTTCAAGCCGAGGACGAATTTGATATGAACAATAACAGCACCCTGCTCATCGACGAGCAAATCGCCAAATT
>JBLHKV010000374.1:0-3018 GCA_047618115.1 Halieaceae bacterium
ATCGATTGTCACATCGGTAAGGCCAGCATCGTGAAACATGGCGTCGTAGAAGTCATCTATAGTCTTGCACAAGGTTACGCGAACGTCACCGGCTAGACTTATCAGGTAGCAACCATTGTGGGTGGCGGTAAGTATTTTCCCCGCACTCACGGCGCAACTGCCCTGGTAATAAACAGCGCGGCAATGTCATCTGGCGCATCACCCAGATTGTCCAAACCCAGACGTTCCACCAACAGCTCGCTGCGCTCAAAGTTTGATGAGAAAACGTCGAGAAAATATTTCTCTTTTTCTACTAGATCGGTCGGCGGCAATATTTCCAATATACCATCGGAAAATAACGCTAGAGTGAACTGCTCTGGCAAACCTACTGAATGTTGCTCAAACTCTACATCTGCGAAAAGCCCTACGGGAGATCCCGAGCCCTGCAGATAATCCGCACCGTCTGCAGTAACCATTACGGGCAATGGCAGATGGCCCGCCACGCTGTAGGTCAGGATATCACTCTCCAGGTCAATAACGCCGACTATCATCGTGGCGTATTTACCTATATCGATACTCAGCAACTCCCCATTAGCGGTCTGGAGCATACGGGTTGGTTCGATGATAGTTGTGTCACCTTCGTGGATATAACTGCTGCGCTTTCGTGCAAATAGATTTTTTAGTAGCACAGTAACGAACGCGGAAGATGAGCCATGACCAGACACATCTGCGATGAAAAAAGCCGCGTGATGATCCCCCACCAAAAAATAGTCGGTGAAGTCTCCACTCAAGTAAAGCGAGGGTATAACGGTGTGATTGAAAACCAGGTCCCCGATGGCCATCGGCGTCGATGGGAGCATGCGCATTTGTACGTGCCTGCCGACTTGCTGGTCCTGCCGAAGAACCTCGAGGTTTGCAGTCAACTCAGTGTTTGTAGTCTCCAGTTGGTCACGATAAAAACGATTCTGGATCCGCAGCGAGCTAATTTCGACGCATCGCTCCAAAGACAAGCGCACGGCCTCCCAGTCTTCTATCGGCTTTAGGAAGTAATCTGTGGCTCCCAACCGTAGAGCAAGCTTTACTAAGTCTACAGAGGGGTTGCTGCTCATCATTATGGTAGGCACGGTAAACGGTAGTCGATCTATTTCCTGCTGCCAATCATCCCAGCGCATGTCGGGCAAATCCATATCGGTAACCACGACATCGATCGGCTGCTTTAGCGTGAGGCGCAATGCATCCTCGGGTGTGCTCGCTACCGAGCATTCCCAATCACCCCACTGCTGGATGTGGGCGATAAATTCTTTTATCAGCGCTTTGTCGTAATCGACAAACAAGATGCGCCTCGTACCACTAGCCACCATGGCCCAGTAACTCACTCCCAACATTCAAAAACGCTGGAAAGGTACTCCCATCCCAAGGGAACGGCAAGACTAGAGAAGGGGTGGAAGGTCGGAAATGCGTATTATGTCGCAATATAAGCGGATTTTTAGCTCAGTCTTCCCACTCAAAGTCATCGCCACCAAAAGTGTCGAGAATTTCGCCGGTATTAAGAAACTCTCGCCGCTGTAAGTAAGCGTCCCGTACAAAAATATATCGGTCACCAGTAATCAGCTCGTCAGCCTCAAGAAAGGCCACTCGATCGGAAAGCCCATCAAGGACTGATAGGCTATTTCGCGTAGGAACATCGTCCAGTTGCCTATATGAAAATGCATTACTATCAAACAACCGACCCACCCCGCTGCGCGCAGTCAAGGGTCCCATCATAGGTACGACTAGATACGGACCCGACCCAACGCCCCATTTAGAAAGCGTCTGTGAAAAATCGGCACGTTGGTGTTCCAAACCCATATCGCTGGCAACATCGATTAGACCGAATAATCCAACCGTGGAATTCACTATGAATCTGCCGCCATCTCCCGCTGCGAGACCAAGCTCCCCCTGAAGACTGTGATTCACCAGGCTGTTCAGCTCGGATAGATTAGTAAAAAAATTGTTTACACCTATCTCCAGAAAATCAGGTGTGATGTAGTGATAGCCCGTCGCTGCAGGTGATAACAGGTAACGATCCACAACATCATTAAAAGCAAACATACGGCGGTTTAGCGATTCCAGTGGATCGTTTACGGCCCCAATCTCGCCGTACTCCTCCTCAAACCGGGCCTCGTCTTCCCCAGTGTACGCTTCGTCAAATTCCCTCTGTGCGGACAGCGGCGCGGAGAGAAAAGACGTCAACAGAATGCCGAAGAATAACGTTTTCAAGATGTTATGATTCATTGCGTAATACTCATATTCCATCAAGCCGCAGCTACTTACTCGATAGGACCCGTGCATGGCGCGCCGGGAGGGCAGCCAATAATAATATCAAGGCTTTGCAGCCTGGTAAACAACCCTCGTCCAAAGTCAATAATCTCGGTGCTATCCTCTCGGCCTAGTTCTGCGGCAATTTGCTCAAGAATTTTCCGCCCCGTTGAACTGGTGTTACCTGCGACAAGTTCTAATAAGCGCGCCGTCACACTATTTGACTCCAGAAAGTTAACTTCATAATCCCGATTCCTGTAGACCACCAGGTAGGTCGGATCCGGGGGCGCTTTGTCTGGTTGGAAATCTGGCCCTATCAAGTGCACCGGATAGGTATATTGGAGCGACCAGGCCACTGCCGAGAGCTGGGGAATACCTAGCAGCAGGTCGCATTTATCATCAAGTTGCACCGCCTCAGGCTCTGGGTCTGCTACATCCAGCGCCAGCTCCACCCACTCATAATGTGCTAACTCGAGTATAAATGGGGGGTCATCAGTGATTCCCACACGCTTTTCACCCAAATACTGCAAGAACTCCTGACTGATCTCCAAAAAATACGGGCTGTGACTGTGATGATCCCTTATGAACCCTCGAACAAGTTTATGCCACGGTTCATCCGCCATGATACGCCGCAATACTGGAAAACCACCACTGATAAATGTTTCGATGTTGTTGTAAACGAGGCGGCTATATATATCGAGGCGTCGCTGCTCGATTTGCCCTGGAGCTTCTCTATGTTGC